>NZ_JBACFR010000063.1:0-16206 GCF_056262345.1 Homoserinimonas sp. | reverse complement strand
CAAGACGGCGATCACGGTCGGCATCGGGTTCTTCATCGCCTTCATCGGTCTGGTGGATGCCGGGTTTGTGCGCGCGAGCGGGTCGGCCTCGCCGCCCGTGCAATTGGGTGACGATGGCTCGGTCGCCACCCTGCCCACGCTCGTTTTTGTGATCGGCCTGCTGTTCATGGGCGTGCTCATGGCGCGCAAGGTCAAGGGCGCTTTGCTCATTGGCATCCTGGGCACCACGGTCATCGCCATCATCGTCGAGGCCATTTTCAAGGTGGGCCCGTCGTTCACCAAGGATGGCCCGAATCCGGCCGGCTGGAACCTCAACGTTCCTACCCTTCCCGAGTCGATCGTGTCGCTGCCGGACCTCTCCCTCGTGGGTGCCTTCTCCTTCGGAGCCTTCGAGCGCATCGGGGCTCTCGCGGCGCTCATGCTCGTCTTCACCCTTGTATTCACGAACTTCTTTGATGCGGTCGGCACATTGACGGGGCTCACCAAGGAGGCCGGTCTTCAGGATGACAAGGGCAACTTTCCCCGCCTCAAGTCCGCGCTGCTTATCGAGGGTGTCGGCGCGGTTGCCGGTGGGGCAACGTCGTCGTCGTCGAACACGATCTACATCGACTCCGCCGCCGGCGTGGGGGAGGGTGCACGCACGGGTCTAGCCAATGTCGTGACGGGTCTTCTGTTCTTGCTCGCTATGTTCTTCACGCCTCTCACCCAGGTGGTTCCGCTGGAGGTGGCTGGCGCTGCGCTGGTCGTCGTTGGCGTCCTCATGGTGTCGCAGATCAGGTTTATCGATTGGACAGAGTTCTCCATCGGCCTTCCCGTGTTCCTCACGGTCACGATCATGCCGCTGACCTACTCCATCGCCAACGGAATCGGCGCCGGGTTCATCGCCTGGGTCGTCGTGCGGTCGCTTTCGGGCAAGGCGCGCGAGATCTCGCCGCTGCTGTGGATCGTTGCCCTCGGCTTCTTGATCTACTTTGCGCGCGGGCCCCTTGAGGCACTGATCGGTTAGTGCATCACGTCGTAGCGGGCGAGGGCGTCTGCATCGCGCGCATAGGTGCCCGCGCTCCTAGCGGTGTCGAGGGCAATCACGGGGTCTGACTCAGCCTGCGCGACGGCGAGTAGGCGCTCCGCCTCGGCGAGCCGTGTGCGTGCCTCTCGCCCGATTCCGCCTCGACGGGTGTCGATAAAATCGCGCGTCGCGGTGACCTGGCTTCGCGCGGCGACGAGAGCGCCCGTATATGCCTCGCGGGCCTGGTCGAGCCTGCGCTGCTGATTGCGGGCTCCGGCGAGGGCAGAGTCGAGGCGTGAATTCGCCTCCCGCAGCCTGTCGAGCGCGGCTACCGGGTCGCGGGGGTCTGCCTGCCCCAGCGATGTTTCTGCCAGGGTGATGGCGTCGATTACGGATGCTGCGGCAGCCGCATCCGTCGCCGTGTCTCGCACCGTCTTGGCCTCGGCAATGGCGGCCTTCGTCGATTCGGCGAGAGAGTCGAGTGCTGCGGTTGCCGCGGCGAGCTGCCCGGCAAGGGTGTCGATTGCGTCATAGAGGTGGAGTGAGCGACGGACCTGTTCTTCGCCGTCACGCAGCGCACCCAGGGTGGCGGTCGCGGCGGTGGTCGACGGTGAGGTACTCGCTGCCGTGGCCGTCTCCAGCGCGGCAGCGGCGAGCCCACGCGCCTCTTCGGCGCGGGCGCGGTTATCGACGACGCTGGCGATAGCGGCAGGGGAATAGGCGCTCTCAAGCTCGACCAGCACGGTGGCGGCCCGGGAGTCGCGGGCGGCTGCGGTCTCGATCGTCGTCCGCAGCGCGGCGAGGTTTTCGGGAACGCGTCGGTCGAGTTCCCGAAGCTTGTCGAAAGCTGTGAGCTCGGTGTCGAGTCGCGCCATCGTCGACTCGCACACGTGGGCAATGCGAGCGGTCCATTCTCTGCGCTGCGTCGTGGTGTCGGGAACGTGATCGTCGAGCTTCTGCTGCAGCTCGAACGCCTCCATAATCTGCCGGCGGGATTCGCTGAGCGTTCGGGAGAGCGACGCGGTCGACTCAGTGCCGAACTGCGCGAGGGCAAAGTCGAGCTCGTCCTGGGCGTCGCGCACCGCATCGTCGGCCCGAACGAGGAGGATGTTGGCCCGCTGAGCGGCAGCCTCGAGAGGGTCTGCACCAGTGCGGGGCGCGGTGAGCGCAGCGGCTCGGTTTCTGCGGAACAGCAGGCCGAAGCCCACGCCGAGAAGCACGCCGACGATGACGAGCACGGTGACGATGGCCGTTCCTGCGGCGCTCGCCAGTTCACCCATTCTGTTTTCTCCCTGGTCTTGGCCACTGCTCGCGCAATGTTGTTCCACTGTATGGGGAGCACGCTGAGCTTTGCGCGGGACTCAGCGGGGGAGCGAACCGGCAGACTCGGCGGGGACCCCGCCGGGCAACGCTCGCGGCGTTCACGAGAGCGAACGCCGAGAAATCGGCGCTGCCTACCGGAATATTGTGGGTTGCGCGCTTAAGGTTGGGCCTGTGTGGCCAGCTAATAGACAACCTGAAGACGACGCTGCCGTTGATGACGGCGAGATCACCGTGGCGCGCGTCGAGCCGCAGGTGACCGCGCCCCACGCGCTCTCCCTCGGGGACCCGCGCTATACGGCAGCGAACATTGCCGAGCCGACCTGGCAGGGATGGCGAGAGCAGTTGGCGGCGATCGGCGGCCCCTCGCCGCTCCTCCACTTCGTTGACGAGCGTCGCACCCGCATCGAGCTGAGCACGACGCATCCTGGCGGCCTGGCCCAGTTCATCACCGGGCAGAAGACGCTTCTCTCGAGCCTCATCCGCGACGACCTCGCTCTGCGTGCGGCCAGGGTTGCCGCGGGCGAAATCGCCTCGAAGGGCCTTGAGCTCGCGACCTCCCGCGGAATCGACGCCGTGCACCTGGGCATCGGCATCGCCGAATGGACCCACGAGGGCATCGAATACCGCGCCCCCGTGTTGCTTCGACCGCTCGCGATTCGCCGATACGGCCGCGACTACGAGATGAAGCTCCTCGGCGCCCCGTTCCTCAACCCCGATCTTGCGCGCGCGCTCGAAGAGCAGCACGGGGTCACGCTGGATGCCGACGCTTTTGTGGCGCTCGCCGAGCACGACGGCACCTTCAAGCCCAACACCGTTATCGACCGCCTTCGCGGCCTGACCTCACATCTTCAGTGGTTCAACGTGCAGCCGCGCCTGGTCGTCTCGTCATTTGCCTCAGTAGGCGACCGCATGGTTGCCGACGCGGCCCAGCTCGAACATCCCATCCTCGACGCGCTGGCGGGCAACCCCGGAGCCAAGTGGACCGTGGGCGAAAGCTACGCGCCCGTCGACCCCCAGCATCCGGATGATCGGGCACCAGAGACCGACACGCTGCTGCTCGACGCCGACAGCGAGCAGGAGGGGGTTGTGGCGCAGATCGCGGCCGGCAACTCCATCGTCGTCAAGACCTTGCCCGGCACGGGCAGCACACAGACCATCGTCAATGCCATCGGATGCTTGGTGGGTCAGAACAAGCGGGTGCTCGTCGTGAGCCCCCGCCGGTCGAGCCTCAAGGGCATCGCCCACCGCCTGGGTGAAATCGGGCTGCAGGGGGTCGCGGTTTCGCCCGCGAGCCTGCGCGGCGACGTCATCCGCGGCATCTCCCGCAACGAGAAGGCGCGTCCCCCTCAGCTGGCCGAGGTCGACGACGCACTCGTTCGTCTGCGCAAGGTACTTCTCGATTACCGCATCGCGATCGCTCGACGCGACCCCGCGATCGGTGTTTCTGTGCTCGATTGCCTCACCGAGCTTTCACGCCTCGCCCTGCTTCCGCAGTCGCCGTCGACGACGGCTCGACTCTCGCGCACCTCGGTCGAGCGCCTCATCGACAACCGCAGCGCGGCCGCCGATGCCATGGTCCAGGCCGCCCGCCTGGGAGAGTTCCGCTACGGGCCAGGCGACTCTCCCTGGTACGGAGCCGCATTCGCCTCAAGCGAGCAGGCCACGGTTGCCCACGCCCTGGCGAAGCGTCTCTCGAACGACGACGTGCCCCGCCTGCTGGAGCGAGCAACAGAGCTCGTGGGGTCCACCCCGATGCGGCCGTTCGAGACGATCGCAGAGCTCGGCACCTACCTTCGACTGCTCACCGACATCCGCGACACACTGGACAAGTTTCAGCCCGTCGTCTTCGACCGGTCGCTCAGTGAACTCATCGCCGCGACAGCCGCTCGCAAGGATTCGCCCGAAATGTCGGGCGCAAACCGCCGTCGGCTCAAGAAGCTCGCCAAGGAGTATCTGCGGCCCGGCGTCTCCGTCAACGATATGCACGAAAGCCTGGTGCGCATCCAGCAGCAGCGGTTGCTCTGGCAGCGGTTCGTCGCGGCGGGTGCGCCGCCTCGGGTGCCTGCGGGCATTGCCTCTGCCCAGGTTCTGCACCAGCAGGTCGAACAAGACCTGGCCACGCTCGATCGCCCGCTCGGCACAACCTCAGCCGCCGAGCAGCTCGTCAACCTGCCGATCCCGCAGCTCCTTGCCAAGCTGGCCGGCCTCGCGGCGGAGTCGGATGCTCTGGCGAACCTGCAGGAGCGCGCCCAGCTGCGCACCACTCTCCACGACCTGCAGCTCGACCCGCTGCTCGCCGACCTGTCGCTGAGACACGTGCCAGACACCGAGGTTGCCGCAGAGCTTGAGCTTGCATGGTGGCGCTCTGCGCTCGAGTCATTGCTCGATGCCGACCGTGCGCTGCTCGGGGCCAATACGAGCGTGCTCGACCGGCTTGAGGCCGACTTCCGGCTCGTGGACGAAGCCCATGCCTCTGGCAGCGCGCAGCTGCTCTCGTGGCAACTCGCGGAGAACTGGAGCATCGGCCTCGTCGACTGGCCAGAAGAGGCGGCGAGCCTCAAGCGCATCCTTCGCCGCGACAGCATTACGTCACGGCAGTTGCAGTCGGCAGCGCCCCACCTCTCACGAACGATCGCCCCCGTTTGGCTCGCGTCTCCGTATGAGGTTGACCTCATCACCGACTCGATGCCGTTCGACACCGTGATTCTCGTTGATGCGGGCGCAACGACCCTCGCCGAGACCGTTGGTGCGATTCGCCGGGCTAAGCAAACCGTGGCCTTTGGTGACCCCGTCACCCAGACTCCCTCGTCGTTCCGCATTGGTCTGGATGACGAGTTCGCCGACCGCGACGACGCCGATGCAGCCGATGGCGACCTCGACGAGACTCACGCCGATTCCGCCCTCGCGCGCCTGGGCACCCTGCTTCCGACCCTCGCCCTCACGCGCAGCTATCGCGCCGGGGGAGAAGACCTCGCAGAATTGGTCAACCGCCGGTTCTATGCCGGCAAGATCGAATCCCTTCCCTGGGCCGGCAGCTTCCTCGGCCACGGCAGCCTGCGCATCGACCATGTGAAGGACGGCAGCGGCCTTCCCGACGAGACCTCGGGCGCTGTAGAAAGCGTGGACGCCGAGGTCGAGCGGGTCATCGAACTCGTCATCGAGCACGCCAAGACGCGCCCGCACGAATCGCTTATGGTCATCTCGGCGAGCGAGAAGCACGCCGTACGGGTAGAGCAGGCGATTCTCGCCGCGCTGCCGGGCCGCACAGAGCTGAGCGAGTTCGTGCTCAGCGACAGGGCAGAAGCCTTTAGCGTGTCGACCATCGAACACGCCGTTGCACAGAGCCGGGACCGCGTGATTTTCTCGGTCGGCTACGGTCGCACCCCTCATGGTCGTGTGCTGAGCGACTTCGGAGCGCTCGGGCGCCCTGGCGGAGAGCGGATGCTCGCGGTCGCCATGACCCGCGCCCGCCGCGGCATGATCATCGTCACCTGCTTCGAGCCGTCAGACATCGACGACACCCGCATGGAGCGCGGAGCCGTCGCCCTGGCGGAGATCTTGGCCGATGCATCCGCCCGCACCCGGAGCGAGCCGCTGCCGGACGACAGCGACCCCATGCTCGTCGACCTGGCGAAGCGGTTGGAGAAGCGCGGGCTGCGCGTGGCGCTTGGCCACCGCGGCAAGCTTGGCCTGGTCACGTCGTTCGAGGGCAAATGCCTCACGATCGAAACCGATACGGTGCTGCAGAACTCGAGCCTTAGGGAGTCGTTGCGCCTGCGACCTGAGCTGTTGCGCCGCCTCGGCTGGCACTACATGCGGGTGCACGCTTTCGAACTCTTCAACAACCCGGATGCTGTGGCCGACCGCGTCGTCGCCATGCTTGGTGCGGGCCGAGGCCCGGTGACCGAACCGATCCCGATCGTGTCAGCATGATGGTTTCTGAGACCGGCGACGACGGTGCCGCAAGCACCGAAGAACCGGGGCGTGCTGACGAACCAGCGCGTCCTCGGCGGCGCAACCGGCGAGTGCGCACCGAGCCTGTGCCCGGCACCGACCCGAACCCGACTCCGGAGCCCAGCCGACACGGCGAAGGCGAGAACGACGAACAACTCAAGCGGGATGTTCCGCCGCACTGGGGCTAGCCCGCAGCGCCATCACCGGCGTCCGGGCGAGAACTGTCGCTCGATTACTCGGAGTCGGCCCTAGTCTGCCCGCGCTTCTGATCGGCGAGCAGGTCGCGAATCTCAGCAAGCAGCACAAGTTCGGATTCTTGGGCGGCAGGAACCTCGATGCCCGCCTTGCGCTTCTCCTCGGCCTTCTTGCGCATGTAGTTGACCGGGGTCACGAGCACGAAGTACACGACGGCCGCCACCAGCAAGAACTGGATAACGGCGGCGATGACGGCCCCGAACATGAGTTGGGCTGGCTCGCCGCTTGTGGTGGGGATCTCGACGATCAGTGCGGACTTGAGGTCGTCTGCGTCGAACAGAGCCCCAATGGCGGGGTTGAAGATTCCCTCGACGAGCGCGTTGACGATCGCCGTGAAGGCAGCGCCAATGACCACGGCGACAGCCAGGTCGATGACATTGCCGCGCATGATGAATTCTTTGAAGCCTTTTATCAACGCAATACTCCTATCGGTTCTGAGATTCATAGGTGATATGTCGTTCAGAGAAACGGTTCTGCTGTTGCTAAAAGGTCAGGAGGCGGAGGGCGTGCTCGCCGCCGCGGGGGCCGCTGGGGCTGAGGCCGGCGCCGATGGCGAAGCACCGGAGGTCGATGAGTTCGACCCGGCGCTTACCGAGCTGGTCGACGCCGAGCGGGAGTCGGTGCGGTAGAAGCCGGAGCCGTTAAAGGTGACGCCGATGCTGTTGAAGACCTTGCGGAGGTCTGCCTGGTTGCAGCTGGGGCACACCGTGAGCGTGTCGTCGGTGAACGACTGGTACTGATCAAAGGCGTGGCCACAGGCCGCGCAACGGTAAGAATAGGTAGGCACGAGAATCCTTGATGTTTCGGTTGCGTCTAGAGGTCGATGATGCCGCTCGGGGTAACCACACCATCCACGGGCTTGTCGTGAACCTCTGTCGGCACGGAGTCGACCAACTCATTGTCGAATACCACAGCATAAACCGGCGGGCACTGTTCCATTGACCCGAGCATCCTGTCGTAGTAGCCACGGCCCCAGCCCATGCGGATGCCGCTGCGGTCAACGGATGCCGCCGGCACCACGATGAGATCGACATCGTTGATGGCGATCGGGCCGAGCACTTCGCCTACCGCCTCCGGAACCCCGAACTGGCCTTCGCGCTCGGTCTCGCCGTCACCAAGAACCCAGTCCAACAGCCCGTCATCCCGTGACACCGGCAGCAGCACCCGGATGCCGGCCTCATGGGCAGCGTTAAGCCACGGACGGATGTTCGGCTCATCCGGCGTCGACAGGTACGCCGCGAGGTAGCGGGCGTCGAAGCGTGTGACGAGCTCGGAGAGGTGCGCCGTAAGTAGTTCGGTCGCCTTCTCCCTTTCGCTACTCGTCATGATTCGTCGTCTCTCCCGCAACTCGGCGCGCAGCGCTCGTTTGCGGTTGGCCAGATCATCGGGCATGTACGACATCCTAGGGAAAGGTACTGTGACAGGCATGGCGTTTACCATCACGAAAGCAGTCATTCCCGCAGCAGGCCTTGGAACTCGATTCTTGCCCGCCACGAAGGCGATGCCAAAAGAGATGCTCCCGGTCGTTGACAAGCCAGCGATTCAATACGTTGTCGAGGAGGCCGTAGCGGCCGGACTCACCGACGTTCTCATGATCACGGGCCGCAACAAGAACGCCCTGGAGAACCACTTCGACCACGTCGGAGAACTTGAGGCCACGCTGGAGAAGAAGGGCGACACCGAGCGTCTGCGTCAGGTTAACTTCTCCACCGATCTTGCCGACATGCACTACGTGCGTCAGGGCAACCCACTCGGCCTCGGCCACGCCGTGCTTCGCGCCAAGATGCACGTGGGCAACGAGCCGTTCGCGGTGCTGCTCGGCGACGACATCATCGACCAGCGCGATGTGCTGCTCTCCCGCATGATTGAGGAGCAGGTGAAGCGAGGAGCCAGTGTTGTTGCCCTGCTCGAGGTCGATCCGTCCCAGACCCATATGTATGGAATCGCCACCGTCGAGCCCACCGAGACCGACGACGTCGTTCGCATCACGGGCCTCGTCGAAAAGCCGGCCCAGGGAGAGGCGCCGTCTAACCTCGCCATCATCGGTCGCTACGTGCTCACCCCCGAGGTGTTCCGTGTGCTTGAGAACACCAAGCCGGGCAAGGGTGGGGAGATCCAGCTGACGGATGCTCTGCAGACCATGGCCGATGCCCCAGAGGCCACCGGCGGCGTGTTTGGCGTCGTGTTCCGCGGACGCCGCTACGACACGGGAGACCGCGTCGACTACATCAAGGCGATCGTGCAGCTCGCGGTCGACCGTGACGACCTCGGGCCGGAGCTTCGCCCGTGGCTCAAAGAGTTCGCCGACAAACTCGACTGATCATGGTCACTGCTGTGCCAACTCTCAGCGATGGGGCGGTCACCATCCGCCCCATCCGCGTGCGCGATGCGAAGGTTCTCGAGCGCGAACTGCTCGACAACCGTGACTGGTTGACCCGATGGGAGGCGACCAGCCCCTATGGGCCGGTCTCCTTGGACACTCGCTACAGCATCCGCAATCTGTTGGCGCACTCGCGCGGGGGCCACGGCATGCCCTATGCCATCGAGTACGACGGCGAATTCGCCGGGCAGCTCAACGTGTCGGGCATCACCTATGGGTCGCTGTCGTCGGCCACGCTCGGGTACTGGGTCTCGCAGCGCTTCGCTGGTAAGGGTGCAACCCCCACCGCGGTTGCCCTTGCGACGGACCACTGCTTCTTTCAGATGGGTCTGCACCGCATGGAGATCTGCATCCGCCCCGAGAACGCGGCCTCGTTGCGCGTCGTGGAGAAGCTCGGGTTTCGCTACGAGGGGCTTCGTCGGCGATACATCCACATCGACGGGGACTGGCGCGACCACTTCTGCTTCGCGCTCGTCGCAGAAGAGGTTCGCAGCGGCGTACTAAACCGCTGGCGCGACGGCCGCGTGCCCGCCGCCAACGCGGTCATCCCCGAGGCCGACTGGCGCGCGTCGGGCGTGCGTCGCTAGCTAGCGCCTGCTCACCTGCTCACCTGCTCACGGGCTCACCTGCTCACGGGCTCACCGGCTCGCCTGCTCACCTGCTCGCCTGCTTGCCGGCTCACCCGCCGAGGGGTGCGAAATGCGTCTTCCCGGGCATCCGGAACACGCATTTCGAACCCCCTCGCGCGGAATCGTGAGGGAATGAGGGAGCCACCCGTCAGCGGGGACGGCAGCGGATGCTCCCGACCGCTAGAGCCCCACGAACGGAATCGAGACGGTCATCGCGGCAGCGGCAACGAACACGACCGTCGCAATCGCGGTGAGGCCAATCTGGGCGCGGCGTCCCTTGACGACCGCAGCGACACCGAGAAGGAACAGCGAGATAGCCATCAGCACGGTGTTGAGGGTGAGGCGGTCGCTGAGGCTGTTGTAGGTGTCGCCCTCTGCAATGAGGTTTTCGGCCTTCTCCTGTGACTCCGAGTAGGGGCTGAACAGGGTGTTCATGTAGTCCTCGTTGTCGAACGGGGCCGTGTAGGTCGCGGGGTCGGCCTCGTTCTCATCCGCGGCCCATGTGATGGCGCCATCGAGGTCTTCGCTCACCGACTGAAAGTACATAACGTCGTACTTGTCGCTTGCCGACTGGGCGATCGCGGCATCCGCGCTCTCGGCGTCGATCGACAGTTGCGTGAGCGTCGACCACAGCTGAACGTCCTGGATGTAAGTCTGGTTGGCCTCCAGGTAAAGAGACTCGGCCTCGGTGCCAGCGGCCTGGCCCTTGGTGTACGCGCCCGCCATCTGGCTGTCGTAGAGCGCCGCTTGAAACGAGGCATAGGCGGTTACGGTCGAGACGACGCCGAGGAGGATCACGATGATCAGCTCCATGTTGCCGAAGTAGTCGGAGAGTCGGCGCTGGGGTGTTGCAGCTTCGGGTGCTGATGAGGTCACGGGAGTCCTTGGTATATCGGGGCGGGAAACACCCAATAGTACTGAGTGCGAAGCCTGGGAAGGCACCCCGCATCGAGGGGTCAACCGCAAGACACACCCCCGATAATGGGCCGCCAAACCGCCACCCGCTCGTAGCGTTGGCTCATGGGATTCGAGGGGCTCAGCTCAAGCGTCGTGATTGCGATCGCCGCCGTGCTCTGGCTCGTCTACCTCGTGCCGACCTGGTTTCGTCGCCGCGAGTACCTCTCCACCGAGCGCAACGCGGTTCGCCTTCAGCAAACCCTGCGCATTCTGGCCGAAACGGCCGAAGTCCCCGATGAGATTCGGGTCGAGAACTCGACAAGAAGCGTCGCAGAGCGAGAAAAGTTTATGCACCGAGAAATGCAGCGCACCCGCGCAATCGAAAGTGCCCAAAGAGCAGCGGATGCTCGCGCGGCAGCCCGCACGCTGGCCGAGACGCGTCCGGCGATCGCCGCCCAGGTTGCGCGGAGTTCGCTGGCATCCCGAAGGCTGCGACGATCGCGGCTGATCACCACCTTGGTGCTCGTCGCCTCCATCATCGGATTGGTATTCGGCGTTGCCCAGGCTGCTGCTGGTGCCGGAGTTGCCATGGTGATCGGCTCCGCGGTCGTGGCGCTGGGAGCTGGTGTGCTCCTGCGGCAGCTCGCCGCAGTCTCCACCGCACGCGCGCAGCTCGCCGCAGAGGTGCAGGCAGCACCTCGAGTGTCGACTCCCGTCGCCGACTTCTGGCAGCAGCCAGCGGAGGCCCAGGTTCGCCAGTCAGAGGGCTGGGTGCCAACGCAACTGCCCAAGCCGCTGTACCTTTCGCGCCCCGAGGCGCCCGCCGTGCCTCGCGTGAGCTTCTCTGAAGCGGCCGCACGCCTGGCGCGCCCCGTTGGGGACCGGGCGGAGGCCGGGGCAACCTCAGGTGCCGGGCGCCCTGCGGCGCCGCAGCTCGACGCTGCTGCCCAACTGCGCGAGGCATCCGAACGCTCCGAGAACGCTCTGCGCGAAGCCCAGCAGCAGACCGCCAGGATCACCCCGCGGTTCGAGGATGCGGATGCCGCACGCCCGGCATCCAAGACCCCCGCGGTTTCTGCAGTCCCCAGCCGCTTCGCCCAGATGGGCGTGATCGGCGAGGTCGAGCTTGCACCCACCGACCTCGATGAGGCGCTTCGCCGCCGCCGCGCCGTCTGATTAATCGTGTGCAAAGGCGGCCCGCGCGAGGTGTTATCGTAGTTACCGCACGGGCCCTTGGCGCAGTTGGTAGCGCGCCTCGTTCGCATCGAGGAGGTCAGGAGTTCGAATCTCCTAGGGTCCACACTTCGCGTCGTGCAACGCAACAGAAACGCCGTCCGGCTTATGCCGGGCGGCGTTTTTGTTGTCCTCCCGGTGGCCCTCCTCGTTGCTGAGGGGCGCCGAATGCGTCTTCGCGGGCATCCGGAACACGCATTTCGCGCCCCTCGGCGGAGGGCGCAGGCGCCGGTAATTCCGTCATCCCCGGAGGGTGAGGTCAGGCTCCGGCGTGCTGCTTAGGCTCTGAATCGATTCGAGCGCTGGCGAAAGGATTGTCATGAACTTCTGGAACAGCTTCTGGGACATCATCTGGTGGTTCCTGTGAGTCTTCGTCTTCGTTGCCTACCTCTTCGCGCTACTGGCGATCTTTGCCGACCTCTTTAGGGATCGAAAGCTCAGCGGTTGGTGGAAGGCGGTGTGGGTTATCTTCTTGGTTGTCGTGCCGTTTCTCACCGCGCTCGTCTATCTCATCGCGCGGGGCAATGGCATGGCAGAGCGCACCGCAGAGGCCGAGCAGCAGGCCAAATCAGCGACCGATGCCTATATCAAGCAGGTAGCAAGCCCCAACCCCGCGGCAGAGATCGCCAGGGCCAAAGAACTGCTGGATTCTGGCACAATCACCCCGGACGAGTATGAGTCGCTCAAGGCGCGGGCACTGGCTCATTAGCTCTCGCTGTGCGAGCCACCAGGCTGTCCGCACTGGCTAGAGCGGCGCGTCCTTCATCGTGGCTTTGGCCTCATACATTGCGCGGTCGGCGCGGTCGAGCATTCCAGCGGCATCAACGCCCAGTTCGAGTTGGCCGATCCCGATAGCGGCTCGCACCGGCAGCGGAATATCGAACACATCAAAGGGTTGATCGAACGCCTGGCGAACGCGCTCGGCTACGGCTTCGTCCTCGCCAAGCTTGGTGTCTTCACAGAGCACCACGAACTCGTCGCCAGCCAAACGGGCAACGGTGTCAGTTTCTCTCACAGCTTCGGTGAGTCGGCGCGCGGTTTCGACAAGGATTGCATCCCCCGCGCGGTGTCCGAAGCGGTCGTTGACCTCTTTGAAGTCGTTGAGGTCGATGAAGAGCACGACGCAGTGGTGGCCCCGACTTGCGCGGGCGAGCGCGGAGTTCAGACGATCAAGCAGGAGTCGACGGTTGGGCAGCCCCGTGAGGCTGTCGACAAGCGCCTGCTGGGCGAGATCCGCCTGAACTCTGCGAAGAAGCCTGTCGTCGATCTCACGCGCCAGTTCCTCGGCAACTTCGCGGTCGGTCGCTGACCACGGGCGCGAGGCATCCGTAATCTGGTCGGTCCTGGGCGAGAGGTCGCGGGAGGCGGTCGGCGCGGAATCGAGATTCTCGGCGGCGAGCGAGCCGAACCAGCGAACGGTCTGGTCCACAGGACGGCGTACCCAGCACAGGTAATCGCCCTGCGAACCGATGGAGACCGCGAGCAGCCCTGCGACCTCTGGTGCGGCTTCGGCGAGCTTAGGGTGCACCTCGCTCACCCTGTTGGTGAGGAGCGCGCCATGGCGACTCAGGGTTTGCAACCACACATTAACGGTGTCGTGGATCGCTTGCGCCTCTGCCTGCGTGAGGTGGCCGAGGGTGCGAAGTTTGCCGCGGACGTTGATGATGCCGGCTTCGGCGTGGATAAGTTCGAGACCGCCGACAGTGTCGATTCCCGTTCTGGCCGCGTCGCTGAGCGCGTCGAGGATGCTGCCGTCACCGATGCGCTCAGTGAGCTGGTGCACGATCGCCACGATGTTTGCGCGGCGGTGAAGCTCGGCATTGCGCGCGAGGGTCGCGACTCGGTCGAGCAGAAGGCGCGCATAGATTTCGATGCTGGCGCGGGTGAGAGGGTCTATCGTGCGCGCCTCCTGGGAGTGCGAGACCATCATGTAGGCGACGCCGGCATTGCTTGGCAGGTGCAGCGTGAGGGTGGCCGCGGTTCCCATGCTGCGCATGAATTCCAGATGCCGGTGGGCAGGGTTGCGCAGCGGTGAGAGGCTCAGATTCCACGGTGTTCCGGTGCGGTCTGAGCGCGGTACCACGATCGACGGCATCGCTTCGGCGTCGCGAACAAGAGTCGACCGAACCCTGCCGGTCGCTGCCCTCGCTTCTCGAGGGATATCGGATGCGGCAAAGTGCAGGCCAACAAACTGGTCGAAGCCATCGACCACTGACTCGGCGACGATCTCGCCGTGCCCAGCCTCATGGAACTCGATGGCGATAGTGCGGTCGAACCCGATGCGGCTGCGCACCGTGTCGCATCCCAGGGCCCACAGCTCGCGGACATCGGCGACATCGTCTAGTGCCAGTGCTGCCTCGGCAAGCCAGATCGTGCCATCGGGTGTCGCTTCACCCGGCCCGGGTTCGAGGCTTAAGACCGTCTGGCCCTGCATGAACGTGGCGGTGGAATACCACGTCGTACCGTGAAAGTCGGTGACCAGTTGGGGGCTGCTGTGGCTGAGCGACCCCGAGCGACGGGGCGCATAGCCTGGAACAAAATCGTCGAGCGGTCGATCGAGCACCTCGTCCGGCCGCAGGCCCCACAGGGCCTCGCACGAGTCGGAGACGGCGATGACCGTTGCAGAGGATGGTGACGCAGAGATACCCAGCATGATGCCGCTGGCCTGCACGGTGCCGGGGCTCGTTTGCGGCTCGGGCGAGCGCAGCTGAAGCCGCTGTGAATCGTCAGTCGAGAAGGGGATGCCCACCTGGCGTCCTTTCCCGGGAACAGCGGCGAATCCGTTAGGGTTCAGGGTAGTGGACATCCGGCCAATGCCAGGGGATGTGACCCAAAAGCCACTGCAAGAAAGGCGCAACACATGGTTGGACATCATGTCGTATTCCAACCCATCGTGCGCATCGTCGACTGGCAAGTGGTGGGCTACGAAGCCCTCGCACGCTTTGACGATGGGCGCTCTCCTCTCGCGCACCTCGCCGACGCGCGAGCAAAGGGCACGCTCGTGGACTTGGAACTCGAACTCATCAGCAGCGCCGTCGAGGCATGTAGATCGCTCAAGTCGGATGCCCTCATCACGATGAACTCAAGCGCCGAGACGCTCGTCGATGAGCGTCTCCCCGCAGTGCTCTCCGAGCGCACCCACGAGTGGGGCATCGAGCTTTCAGAGATGTCGGCCGTGAGCTTCTATGAGGGCCTACGCCAGACCGTGCGCTCGCTCGGGGTCGCACTCCTGCTCGATGACGCTGGGGCCCGGCATTCGGATATTGAACGCGTGCACAATTCGAACCCGTCGATCGTGAAGGTCGACAAATCGGTTCTCCAGGCGGCGGTTGACACGGTGCCGGATATGGCCGGGCTGCTGATGTTCTGCGAGGCAGCCCACTCCGTGAACGCGATCGCCCTCGCCGAGGGCGTAGAGACTCCCGCTCAGGCGAAGCTGCTCCAGGACATCGGATACGAGCTGGGGCAGGGGTACCTGTACGGCTACCCCGCGCTGGCGGAAGAATGGGTCGGCCGCTAAAGCCCGAGCGAGCACAGCTTATGATCGACGACTCCTCCCGCTGCCCCTGCCTCAGCGGCGAAAGCTACGGCGCATGCTGCGCCCCGCTTCACCGAGGGGCCGCCGCTCCCACCGCTGAGCGGCTCATGCGCTCCCGCTTCTCGGCGTTCGCTGTCGGGGATGCAGGCTACCTGCTGGCAACGTGGCATCCCGCAACCCGGCCCGAGCGCCTGGAACTCGACGAGTCCATCCGCTGGTATCGGCTCGATATCGAGCGCACTGAGCGCGGCGGCATGCTCGACAACGACGGGGTCGTGGAATTCTCTGCGTTCTGGAAGGGCGGCGGTGAGTCGGGCGTGCAGCACGAGGCGAGTAGCTTTGCGCGCAGCGACGGGCGCTGGGTCTATGTGGATGCCGCGGGCTAGGTCGAGTCAGCGCTTGAGAAGTCAGCGTTTGAGGATTCAGCGCTTGAGAAGTCAGCGCTTGAGATAGACGGCCCGCGCCGCAAGATACAGGCCGTGAATCATGAACCCGGCCGAGATTGCAAAAAGCGGCCATGGCCCCGTGGGCAGCGCTGCCAGCCAGCGAATCGCGCCGTCGACCCCTGTTGTCCAGTCCGCGTCCGTCAAGACCGCCCCGCCCACAAAGAGAAGCCCTACGGTCATTAACGCGATGCCCTTCAGGGTGTGACCGATGACGCCGACGGCCACGACGACCTGACCCCATGGGCCCTCTGGCGGGTCGATATCCTCGCGAAAGCGGCGGCTCACGCCGCGCGAAATGAACGCGATTCCCACACCTCCGACGACTGCCCCGATGGCGGCGAGCACGAAAACGCCGCCGGGCATGCCAATGAGCGTGGAGCTCAGGGTTTTGGTTCCCTCAGCGGTGTCTGGCCGACTGCCCACAGCGAAGGCGAGACAGGCGAGACCGACGCCGACGAAGCCGAGGGCCTTGGCATGATCGCGCAGCTTGCGAGGGAAGATCTTCGATTCGTCGGGGCCAGCGGTGAGAGCCCCGGACCACTGCC
>NZ_JBACFR010000062.1:0-5134 GCF_056262345.1 Homoserinimonas sp. | reverse complement strand
CGCACCGTTCGTAAACACCGTGAGGTGATCGCTCCACTGCGCGATGAGCATGGCGCGCCAGGCAATGTCGGATGTCTCACCGATCAAAGCGATCGGGCGATCGCTGTATTCGTAGCCGTCGCAGGCAACGCAGCTAAAAAGACCCATCCCATAGAACGAGCGGATGCTGGGCAGTTGCGGCAGCTCCTCGCGCAGCCCGGTCGCCAGCAACACGGTTGCCGTGCGCACAACTCGATCGGGCTGCCCGTTGATGCCCTTGGCTTGAATCTCGAACAGCCCGGTCGACCCTGTCGTATGGGTATCGCTGCTGTAGACAGGCTCCCCCGGCTCCGCGAGGGCCGTGATGGAGGTCACCCTGGCGAGCTGATGCTCCGCCTCGGGGTAGGCGAGATACTCCTCGCGCCCGAGCTTGCGCAGCTCATGCGGAGGAGTGTTATCGCGGGTAAGAAAGCCGTGCGAGATGAGCGTGGCCGAGTGACGGGGACGGTTGCTGTCGAGCACGAGCACGCGGCGACGCGCCCGCACCAGGTTGAGCCCGGCGCTCAGCCCCGCAGGGCCGGCACCGACGACAACGACGTCGTAATCATCCGGTTGCCTCTGCACCATTTCGATCACAGCCGCGAGGCGAGACCCTGCAGCCGTGCGAGGGTGCTCGGCTTGCCGAGGAGCTCCATGGATTCGAACAGCGGCGGGCTGATGCGGCGACCGGAGATGGCGGTGCGCAGCGGGCCGAACGCCAGGCGCGGCTTGAGCTCGAGCCCTTCGATGAGCGCCTCGCGGAGGGCCCCTTCGATGGCGGCGGTCGACCAGTCGTCCAGCGCCGAAAGGGCGTCAATGGATGCCGTCAAGATCTGACCAGCATCGTCCTTGAGGGCGATAAGGGCGTCGTCGTCGAACTCGAGGGCGTCGTCGGCGACGAACAGGAACGCGAGCAGGCCGGGAGCCTCGCTGAGCACCTGCATGCGTTCCTGCACGAGCGGAGCGGCCTTCGCGAGCATCACGCGGTCTTCGCCACTGTCGACGAGGCCCGTGAGGTACGGCAGAAGACGCTCGGCAAAGTCGTGCGGCTCAAGCATGCGAATGTGGTCGCCATTGATCGATTCGGCCTTCTTCTGATCGAATCGGGCGGGGTTCGGGTTCACGTCCGTCACATCGAATGCCGCCACCATCTCGTCGATCGTGAACACGTCACGGTCGTGGCTGAGCGACCAGCCGAGCAGCGCGAGGTAGTTGATGAGCCCCTCTGGCACAAAACCACGCTCGCGGTGGTGAAAGAGGTTGGCCTCGGGGTCGCGCTTGGAGAGCTTCTTGTTGCCCTCGCCCATCACGTAAGGCAGGTGACCGAACTGCGGAATCGCATCCGTCACCCCCACCTCGATAAGAGCAGAGTAGAGCGCGATCTGGCGCGGGGTGCTCGAGAGCAGGTCCTCGCCGCGCAGCACGTGCGTGATGCCCATCAGCGCATCGTCGACGGGGTTGACGAACGTATAGAGGGGGATGCCGTTCGGGCGAACGACTACAAAGTCAGAGAAGCTGCCCGCGGGGAACGTGATGTCGCCGCGCACGAGGTCGGCAAAGCTCAGGTCGTGGTCTGGCACGCGCAGGCGAAGCGCTGGCTGGCGACCCTCGGCCTTGAACGCGGCGATCTGCTCGTCCGTGAGATCGCGCTCGAAGTTGTCGTAGCCCTGCTTGGGGTCGCGGCCGTTCGCCAGGTTGCGCGCCTCGATCTCCTCGCCCGTCGCGAACGACTCATAGAGGTGACCGGATGCCCGCAGCTTTTCGATGATGCCCTGGTAGATATCAGAGCGCTGCGACTGGCGGTACGGCGCGTGCGGGCCCCCGACATCAACACCCTCGTCCCAGTCGAGCTTGAGCCAGCGCAGTGCGTCGAGCAGCTGCAGGTAGCTCTCTTCGCTGTCGCGCGCAGCATCCGTGTCTTCGATGCGAAAGATTAGCTTGCCGCCGTTGTGCCGGGCGAAGGCCCAGTTGAACAGCGCCGTGCGGATCAGACCCACATGAGGGGTGCCGGTCGGCGACGGGCAGAAGCGAACGCGCACATCGGCGCCGGATGCAGAAGAAAAGAGAGCAGACATTGGGTCCATTCTAGGCCGCGGCACCCTGTGCGGGCCTCCTCATACGCGACCACATACTCCCGGGCATGAAAGCTACCTTGCGATGCACGATAGAGCAACAAAAAAGGGCGCCCTCCCGCAGGAGAGCGCCCTCAGATTGTGATGCTTATGCGCGGTTCTTGGCCGGGTTGCTCAGAGTACCGATGCCCTCGATTGTGATGTCGACGGTCTGGCCGTCCACGAAGCCGCCGAGGCCGGCTGGGGTGCCCGTGAGGATTATGTCGCCGGGCAGAAGCGTCCACACGTCCGAGATGTACTCGATCAGCTCGGGGACACCGTGAAGCATGTCGCGGGTGTTGCCCTTGCGGCGCGGCTCGCCGTCCACGAACGTTTCGATCTGCAGGTTCGAGGGGTCGATCTCGGTCTCGATGACCGGGCCGATCGGGCAGAACGTGTCGTAGCCCTTGGCGCGAGCCCACTGGCCATCGGCGAACATCTGGTCGCGGGCCGAAATGTCGTTGGCGATCGTGTAGCCAAAGATGTAGTCCGAGGCGTTCTCAGCCTTGACCTGCTTGGCGATCTTGCCGATCACGATGGCGAGCTCGCCCTCGTGAACGATGCGGCCTTCCACTGGCGGGATCTGGATGGTGTCGCCGGGGCCGATGATCGAGGTGTTGGGCTTGAGAAAGATCAGCGGGTTGGTGGGCGCGTTGATGTCCATCTCCGCCTTGTGCTCGGCGTAGTTCAGGCCGACGCACACAACCTTGGAGCGGGGAATCACCGGAGCGAGCAGCCGGGCGTGAGCTAGGGGAATCCGCTCCCCCGTGGTGTCAAAGCCCGAGAACATCGGGTCTCCCGCTAGAACGACGAGGTCGCCCTCATCGAGAATGCCGTAGCGGGGGTCGGTGTCTGCAGTACTAAAGCGGGCGATTTTCACTACTCGATCTTACGCTGCCAAAAGCCACGCTTTGCTCGTGTATGCCGCTCGATGCGGCATTCTAGGCGTCGAGTCGGGTGAGCCAGCCGTGCCGATCTTCAATGCGTCCGTATTGAATGTCGGTGAGTTCCTGTCGCAGCGACATTGTCAGCTCGCCGGCCACGGCATCCGCAGACCCGATTTCGAAGTCCTTGGACTTGACGAGGCCGATGGGAGTGATCACGGCCGCAGTTCCGCAGGCAAACGCCTCGACAATGTCGCCGGATGCTTGTCCCTCGCGCCATTCGTCGATGCTCACGTTGCGGCGCTCGACCCTGTGCCCGCGATCCTCAGCAAGCTGCAGGATGCTGTCTCGGGTGATGCCCTCCAGGATGCTCTTGGAATCCGGCGTCACAAGAGTGCCGTCCTTGTATACGAGCACGACGTTCATGCCGCCGAGCTCCTCCACATACTTGCCCTCACGGGAATCGAGAAAAAGCACCTGGTCGCAGCCGTTGTCATAGGCCTCCTGCTGCGCGAGAAGGGACGCTGCATAGTTGCCGCCCGTCTTGGCCGCGCCTGTTCCCCCGTGCGCGGCGCGGGAGTACTCGGCGGACAGCCAGATGCTCACGGGAGCAACGCCCCCGGAGAAGTACGACCCAGCGGGGCTCGCGATCACGTAATACGCCACCTTGTGGGCTGGCCGCACTCCGAGGAATGCCTCCTTGGCGAACATGAACGGGCGCAGGTAAAGGCACGTCCCGTCGGCCATGGGCACCCAGTCGGCGTCGACAGCGATGAGCTGCTTGATCGACTCGATGAAGTAGTCGGTGGGCAGCTCGGGCAGGGCGAGACGCCGCGCGGAACGCTGCATGCGCGCAGCGTTCGCCTCGGGGCGGAAGGTCCAGATGGAGCCGTCGGCGTGACGGTAGGCCTTCATCCCCTCGAAGATCTCCTGGCCGTAGTGGAGCACCGCGGCGGCAGGGTCAAGACTGATGGGCCCATAGGGCTGCACGCGAGGGCGGTGCCAGCCGCCCTGCTCAGACCAGCAGATATCCACCATGTGGTCGGTGAAGAACTTGCCAAACCCGGGGTTGGCCAGAATCTCGTCGCGCTCCTGCGGGCTGCGGGCAGCGAGGTTCTTCGTCACGGAGAAGGTGAGTGCACGAGGGGCGAGAAGGTCGGTCATGGGAATCCTTTTGTGGTGTTATCTCATTCTGGGGCAGCGCCCGGCTCAAGACCAGAGCCAGAGGCGCACCCGCCAGAACATCAGGAGGCGAGAGCCGCCGCGATGGCGTCGCCGACCTCCGATGTGCTGCGCTTCGCCGAACCCCGTGATGCGAGGTCCGCTTCGACTGCCGCAGTCACACGAGCCGAAGCATCCGAGAGCCCGACATGGTCGAGCAACAGGGCTGCCGACAGGATCGCGGCGGTGGGATCAGCCAATTGCTTGCCAGCGATGTCGGGTGCGGATCCGTGAACCGGCTCGAACATGCTGGGGAAGGTGCCGTCCGGGTTGATGTTGCCCGAGGCCGCCAACCCGATTCCACCGCTGATCGCGGCGGCCAGGTCGGTGATGATGTCACCGAAGAGGTTGTCGGTGACAATCGTATCGAACTGCGAGGGGTTCACGACCATGTGGATCGTGGCCGCATCGATGTGCTGGTAGTCGACCGCGACATCGGGATACTCGGCACTGACGGCATCCACCGTGCGCTGCCAGAGCCCGCCGGCGTGCACGAGAACATTGGTCTTGTGCACGAGCGTGAGCTTCTTGGCCGGGCGCGAGTTGGCCTTCTCGAAGCCGAACCGCACAAGCCGCTCGACGCCGAAGGCGGTGTTGACGCTGACTTCATTGGCGATCTCGTGAGGCGTTCCCCTGCGGATGCTGCCGCCGTTGCCCACATACGGGCCCTCGGTGCCCTCCCGCACGACAACGAAGTCGACGGCGCCGGGGCTCGCGAGAGGCGAGACGACGGAGGGGTAGAGCTTGGTGGGTCGCAGGTTCACATAGTGGTCGAAGGCGAAGCGAAGCCTGAGCAGGAGTCCGCGTTCGATGATGCCGCCAGCGAGACGCGGGTCTCGGGGGTCGCCGCCCACGGCGCCGAGCAAGATGGCATCATGCCGGGCAAGCCGGGCGAAATCT
>NZ_JBACFR010000061.1:0-5306 GCF_056262345.1 Homoserinimonas sp. | reverse complement strand
TTGCGGTCGCTGCTCACCAACGTGTCGCAGGTGGTGCTCATCGACAACGTGTGGGCTGGCGCGCTCATCCTGCTCGGACTCTTTGTGGCCAGTTGGAAGGTGGGCATTGCCGCAGTGCTCGGCAGTGTTGTCGGCAGCCTGTGTGCGCTGGCGTTGGGGGAGACCCTCACCGAAACCGCAAACGGTCTCGCCGGCTACTCGGGTGTGCTCACGGCGATCGCCCTCTCGGTCACGTTCCTCAAGAGCAGCTCGCTCTCGTGGATCCTTGCCGTCATCGGCACGATTGTCACGGCGTTCGTCACCCTGTTCATGCACCGACTCGACGTGGCCACCTACACGTGGCCTTACATCCTCACGACCTGGGTGTTCTTGATCATCGCCCACTACATCCCGGCGGCGAAGCGCACCTAATCGCAGCGCTCAGCCCCGGCGGTCTTAGATCGAGGTCCCGATCCAGAGGCCGAGCACCGCAAGGGCAACGCAGATCACGAGCATGACGACCCCGCTCACGAACGCGAAACCGTAGCGCTTTTGTTTGATCAGCTGCACCGTTTCGTAGCTGGCCGTGCTGAACGTCGTGTAGCCGCCCAAGAAACCTGTGCCGATCACGATGCTCACATCGGTGGGCAGCAGATGCACCGTCGCGAGCCCCGTGAGAAACCCCAGAAAGAGGGAGCCGGAGGCATTGATGATGGTCGTCGCCCATGGGAAGGCGGTTTTGAGGTGGGAGCGGATGAGGCCGTCGACAAGAAACCGCACGGCCGCGCCGACGCCGCCCGCGAGGGCGAGCAGAAGAAAGATGAGCGGGGTCATGAGGTGGCCTTGCTTCGGCTGCTATTGATGGCGCTGGCGATGAGAATGCCGAGCCAGGTGGCAATAGCGCCGATGATCACGGTGCCGAGGGCATAGCCGATGGCTGACCAGGCGTGGTCGTCGCGAAACAGCACTGCCGTATTGGTGGCGAGGGAGCTGTAGGTCGTGAAGCCGCCGCAGAAGCCGGTGCCGAGCAGGAGCTTGAGATTCTTGGCCGGTGTGGCCTCGAGGCGTGTCACCGCCTCATAGAGGTAGCCCAGGAGGAACGCCCCGATGATGTTGACAACGGGGATAGCGATCGGCACGTCACCGAGATTGCGGATGGCCAGGGAGACACCTTCGCAGCCTGCGACGCCAAAGGCTCCTCCGACAGCCACGAGGGTGATCGGTCCCCACGAGAGGTGGGGTGCCCGTGCCCGCGATGTGTTGCTCACGGTGTTGCCTCCTCGCCTGGTTGCTGGCCCGCCTGATCGGCCGGCGACGTCTCCTGTCGGTGACCCCCCGAGGAATCCGTCGCGCGAGCATCCCCGGGTGCCACACGCTCGGTTGTGGGCGGTGCCTTGCTGGGGATCACGACAACGGGGCGAAGCTGTTGGTGCGAGAGGGTTGCGGCCACAGACCGCCCAAAGAATTCTTGAATCGTGCCGCCGAGGGAGCCCTCGTGGCTGCCGACCACGATCATCGATGCGTCGAGTGTGTCGGCGAGTCGACTAAGCGCGGTGGTCACGTCCCCAGCCAGGGTGAGCGTGCGCCACCCGACCTCGCTTCCCGTGAGAACCTTGGCGATGCTGTCGGCCAGGGGCTCGTGAAACGTCGTTTCGCGTTCGTCAGCAAAGTCGGGGTCTAGCGAAGCGGTCTCCACCGTGCCGTCGTCTGACTCCCCTCTCACAAATCGGCCGGGGTTCACATGCGCGCAGACCAGGTCGGTGCCGAACTGCGCCGCGAAGCGTGCGGCCTGCAGCACAACGTGGGGAGGCTGATCTGGCGTTACTCCGACGATCACCGGATGAGTTCGCGGGGATGCGGTGTGAGTGCCCATGTGTTGACGCTACTACCGCCCGCACTGCGTTACTGGCCGCCGCGGGTGGGAGAGTCTGTGCGTTCTCGAGGGGCTCGTTGATAGATGGGCTCGCGAGTTGTTGGCGCGCGGCACGCGGGCGCGGGTTCCGGCGCCGAACGGCGGGGTCGCTCGGCGTCGGAAGGGGCGTGGCCGCTAGGGCCGTTGGGGCGGAGTTGCGCCCGGGTCTGCCGGGGGAATCTCGTCGGCCGCTGGTGTCGAGCCGGCCGGGGGTGCGGCGGGAGCGACTGAGGGTGGAGCGGTGGGCTCCACCGCCCCGGGCGCCACCGGGACCTGCTCGCCAGCTGCGGATGCTGAGCCGGTTGCGGATGCTGGGCCGGTGGATCGGTCCGTTGCGACATGCGTGGCGGCAGCATGGGCAGCGGGTCGTACCGCATCGTCTTCTCTGTCAAGGTCGAGGTCATCGTCGTAACCGTTGTCGACGGGCCGCACCCGCTCGGCGGCGTTGCGGGCGTGCACCGCGAGCGCGAGGAGGATTCCGAGCACCCCGACACCCAACAGGGTGGTGCCCATTGTCACGCCGGCTTGGCCGTTCAACAGCGCCTGAACATCCTGCGAACCGGCTCCATAAAGATCGGTCTGGGCGGTGATGGCCATGGTCGTTACGAGGTAGCCGATCACCACGACGGCGATGGATGCGGCCCACAACACAATGAGCGGAATGTTCGTGCGGGCGGTTGATGTTGAACGAGGCATGACTTCCTCCGAATGAAACGACGCAGCACCGGTATTTCAGAGGACACTACTGACGAAAGCTCTGAACTGGCTAGGAGTGGGCGCGGGGCTCTGCTGCCTGGATCCTCGGCACGCACATGCCGGAATGGGGGCGGACGCGCCCGGGGTGAGGTGAGTGGCAAACGGGCTGCGAAGTTCGCGCTATTATTGTCAAGTTGTCTTCGGACGAACCGCTCGCTGAGTCAGAGAGTGGCCGAATGAGGATTACGGGCTGTAGCGCAGCTTGGTAGCGCACCTGACTGGGGGTCAGGGGGTCGCAGGTTCAAATCCTGTCAGCCCGACCGAATGGGTCGAACCAAAAACCGTCCCAAATACCCAAAGCGCAATCCCTTTCGGCAGATGCCGGGAGGGATTTCGTCGTTTTCAGAGGGGTTGAAACGGGTTGAATGCGCTCGGCCGGCCGATTCCCGAAGCTCTGGGCGTTAAATGACGAAACGCGCCCGTTTCGGGCGCGTTGGCTTGTTCTGTGTGCGGGTGGGTGTTACGGGAGTTGCGGTAGACGGGTCGTCTAAGTCCGAAGTGGGCTGTAGAGCGTGCCTTCTGCCCACCGCTTAAGGAGCGGGGCGTGGGGCAGAGTCTTGGTGTACATGTTCACGGCGCCGCCGTCTCTCCGGCGGACGGCGCGTGAGGGTGGTCCGTCGGGTCTGTCGAGCTGCGCCGCGATAGCGCACTCTTGCCAGTCCCGTGGTGGTTATGAGTACGAGTACTACCACCGCATCGGGCCAGTCTCGAAGTATGGGTCAGCTGCCAACGCAATGCGAAAGTTCCAGGCCGAGCCGGCGGAGATCTTTCCGTCCGGTATCAAGGACTGCTCACGGTTTGCGACCGGCGCGGAGTGTCGATTGGTGAATTCGCTGCAACTACCTGGTTGGTCCGCCGAACTTCCCTTTTCCTCAGGCTATGTCGATATCACGGTCGGCACGACGAGTACATTGTTCACCGTGTCACGGGAAGGATATTTCGACTCAGTGGGTTCGACCATCGAGTTCGTCACCCTCGAGAGCGGCGGAGACCTGTATCTAGGGCAGATTGCTGATGCGAGAGAGACGTTGGATATCGCACGCGTCGGAGTCATTCACGGCGGAGCGGAATCAACTTGGCAGCAGCAGGCGGAAAACCTAAGGAGGAAATTGCCGTGAAGAATCAACAACGAAGCCCAGTTACCGTGCTCTTCGTGGCGATCGGAGGCGGGGCGCTTGCAGGACTGCTAATGGTGTTGTACGAAGTGATGTACAACGATTACCGAGGGGGAATCATACCTTTTTGGGCCGGCACCACCTTGCTGGTCCTCTCAGCGGTTGTTGTCGCATTCCTCATCATTGGGTCAGCCTTAGTCGCCTTCGTCGCGCTTACCCGTTTCCTATCCGGCCGCACCGTCATTGTGATTTTTTGCGCAATGGTTGCAGCAATTGTCGGAGGATGGGCGGGGTTTGGACTCGGGAGTGGAAATGGGGGCTGGATCTATCCGGTGTTCTGGACTCTGGCGCCGGCACTCTACGTCGCTCTCACCTTCCCTCGGCTTAGGGGCAGCTGGAGAAAAGCTTGACGGCGGCCAGGTCGTAGGAGCCTCTTTCGCCGCGCGAGTAGACCGCAACCCCGATTTGTAGGCTTGCATTCCGCATCGGTCGCTCTGAGGTCATGCAGAAAGCTGGGGTCGTGATACCGACATCGCCACCGATGTCGCAACTCGCTCGGCCTACGTCGGCGAAGCGCAAATAGCATCGCGGAGCGCCGTTCCATGCGGCGCAGGAGTGGAGGCGAATGAATGCTGGTGCAGCGCGGAAAACTCCTAGATCCATCACTCTGACGCGGGCACCCGGCTGGGACGGCGGAGAGTGCCGATCCACCTAGTGATTCTGAGGTCGCTGAGATCGAATTGGCCGTCGGGCCTGGACGCCGATGAGCTTGGAAGTCTCCGTTCGCCCTCCGTCGCGGAGATGGATCTGATTCGACGCTTGCTCAGCGTGGCATTTCAGGGGGATGAGACCTTGCGCGACCAATTGCTGAGCGCCCTTGTCGAACCAATCGAGCGCCCTGCTGAAGAATCCTCTACTGGACGTTATCTACTCGCTGACACCCTCAAGGAGCATCGCGAGCTCGTCGAGTTCGACGTCCCAGCCCTCTCGGTTCTGTTCAAGGCGCGCGCGACGGTAGCGGGTGCCGCCGGGGAGTGTGTCGAAGCCCGATTCGACCACCGTGACATCCGTCCCGGTGCCAGCTTCGGAGAGGGTGAAGCGCACATGCGTCGAGTACTCGTTGAGTTCGTCGGCGGGGATGCCCGACCAACGGAAGCCGAACGAGTCGTCAGGTGCCACTTCGGTGATTTCGATCGGGAAGGTGCCGTAACCATCCCAGTCGATGCTGCCAGTAGCACCGGGCTCGAGCGCGGCGAACTCCACGCTGTCTCCGAACCACTGCGCCATCACCTCGGGGTCGGTCAGCGCCTTCCAAACGCGCTCGCGCGGGGCCTCGATGTGCACAGTGCGGGTCACGGTGTGGCCTTTGACTCTTGCGTGATCAGACACGGTGTTTTCCTTCTCGTTCGACCTGAGCGCGGCGGAAAACTCCCCGCCTTGCAGCACGCGAAATGAACGCGCCTCAATGAGCGTACCCATCATTGCTAGCCGGTTATTCCGGGCGGCGCACAAGTCCGTGTCCGGGCGTCTAAGAAGCGGCTGAC
>NZ_JBACFR010000060.1:0-1630 GCF_056262345.1 Homoserinimonas sp. | reverse complement strand
CCCGAAAGGAATCCCTCCATGCTCCCCGCCCTCTTCGGCATCGACTTTCTCGACGCCGACTGGCTCATCCACTGGTTCGGACCGTTCGTTCTCCTGGGTGTTGCCGCCGTGGTCTTCGTCGAAACCGGCGTTATCGTGCTCTCGTTCTTGCCGGGCGACTCTCTGCTCTTCACGGTGGGGCTCCTCACGGCAACCGGCTTCATCGGCCTACCTATCGGCGTCACCGTGCTCGTCATCTTCATTGCCGCCTTCGCCGGCGACCAGATGGCCTATGCGATCGGGCGCAAGGCCGGCCCCGCCGTGTTCAAGCGCGAGCAAAGCCGCTTCTTCAACCCCGCCAACGTTGAGCGCACCAACGAGTTCTTCGAGAAGCACGGCGGCAAGGCGATCATCATCGCCCGGTTCCTGCCTATCTTTCGCGCGTTCGTGCCCGTCGCGGCCGGCGTCGGACGCATGCCGTGGCGACACTTCGCCCTCTTTAACCTGATCGGCGCCTTCCTGTGGGGCGTCGGGCTCACCCTTGTGGGCTTCTTTCTCGGGCAGATCGACTTTGTCGCCGAATACTCCGAGTACTTCATCATCGGAATCGTGCTGCTCTCGGGCATCCCGATCCTGCGCGAGCTCTACAAGGGCGGGCGCACCGCTATCGCCAACCGGCGGGCACACGCTGCGGCCGACAAGGTCGCCGCGGTGGTAGCAGAAGCAACGGATGCCGACGCGGACGCGGACGCTCAGTCCCGCTGAGGGGTCCGAAATGAGCCGCGGCTAGCGTCCCGAAGCCGCATTGGGGACCCCTCGCAGATCCGCCTGGCGGGCGGGCGCCTAGCGCGCGTTGCGCTCCGCGGCTTTGACCACGTTGGCGAGCAACATCGCACGGGTCATCGGCCCGACCCCACCCGGGTTCGGTGAGAGGTAACCAGCGACCTCGGCAACGGCGGGGTCGACATCGCCCGTGAGCTTGCCCTTGCCGGTCTCTTCGTCCTGCACGCGCGTGATGCCAACGTCGAGCACGGCGGCGCCCGGCTTGATCCAGTCGGGCTTGATCAGATGGGCAACACCGACGGCGGCAACGACGATGTCGGCGCGGCGCACCTCAGCGGCGAGGTCGACCGTGCGCGAATGCGTAAGGGTGACCGTGGCATCCAAACCCTTGCGGGTAAAGAGCAGGCCGAGCGGGCGACCGACCGTGAGGCCGCGGCCCACGACAGTTACGTGCTTGCCGCTAATCGGCACGTCATAGCGCTGCAGCATTTCGACGATGCCGGCCGGGGTGCACGGCAGGGGCGAATCGAGCTCGCCCTCGATGCCGAGAACCAGCCGACCAAGGTTGGTGGGGTGCAGGCCGTCGGCATCCTTAGCGGGGTCAATGGCCTCAAGCGCCGCGTGCTCGTCGAGACCCTTCGGCAGCGGGAGCTGAACGATGTAGCCCGTAACCGCCGGGTTTGCATTCAGTTCGGCGATCGCGGCGAGCACATCAGCATCCGTCGCGGTCGCGGGCAGATCGACGCGAATCGACTCGATTCCCACCTCGGCACAGTCGCGGTGCTTGCCGGCGACGTACGACCGTGACCCGGGGTCGTCGCCCACGAGCAGCGTGCCGAGCCCGGGCGTGATGCCCTTCGCCTTGAGG
>NZ_JBACFR010000059.1:0-8969 GCF_056262345.1 Homoserinimonas sp. | reverse complement strand
CTATCGGCAGCGCGGCCAAGGTCTACTACGCGGGCAAAGCGTTTTTGTCGGCGGAGGAGGCTCGCTGGGTAACCGAGGAGGGCCTCTACATCGACGTCGCGTCGGGGGGCGAGCTTGCCGTCGCCCTGGCGGCGGGAGTGGATGCTGCGCGCATCGGCCTGCACGGCAACAACAAGTCTGTGGCCGAGATCGATCGTGCTGTCGGCTCCGGCATCGGCGTGATTGTGATCGACAGCGTCGAGGAGGTGGGCAGGGTCGCCGAGGCCGCCTCGCGCCACGGTGTGCGGCAAAAGGTGCGACTGCGCGTTAACAGCGGGGTGCACGCGAGCACCCACGAGTATCTGGCCACCGCCCGCGAGGATCAGAAGTTCGGCATCACGCTCGCAGATGCCGCGTCGATCGTCGAGCTCATTCGGTCGCACGAGTCGCTCGAGTTCATCGGGCTTCACGCCCACATCGGCTCCCAAATCTTTGGCTCCGATGGCTTCGGTGAATCGGCCCGACGTCTCATGACGCTGCAGGCCCAGCTCCTTGAGGGCGGTCCCGTTCCCGAGCTCAACCTCGGCGGCGGTTTCGGCATCGCCTATACGAGCGTCGACCACGCTATGCCGATCGACGAGATCGCCTCTGCGCTGGCCTCCATCGTCTCCGCAGAATCCGCTCGCCTCGGCATCCCGGTTCCCGTCATTGCGGTGGAGCCCGGCCGTTCGATCATCGGCCCATCCACCTTCACCCTGTACGAGGTCGGAACGATCAAAGATGTTTCGGTCGCGCTGGGCGACGACGAGTCGGCGACGGCCGTGCGCAAGTACGTGAGTGTCGACGGTGGCATGAGCGACAATCTTCGCCCGGCGCTCTACGGGGCCGACTACACCGTGCGCATCGCGAGCCGAGCATCCGATGCCGAACCCGCGCTCGTGCGCGTCGCCGGCAAGCACTGCGAGAGCGGCGACATTGTCGTCCACGCCGACTACCTGCCTGCCGATGTGCGCTCGGGCGACCTGCTCGCGGTTCCCGCGACGGGCGCCTACTGCTGGGCGCTCTCCAGCAACTACAACTATCTCGCCCGTCCCGCGGTTGTCGCCGTGCGCGACGGGCAGTCCCGCATCATCGTTCGAGGCGAGACCGAGGCCGACCTGCTGTCGCGGGATGCTGGCCTCACCACTGCAGAGCAGAGAAACGGAAATCTATGATCGAGTACCGCAATCTCCGAGTCGCCCTCCTGGGCGCAGGATCGGTGGGTGCGCAGGTTGTCGCCCAGTTGCAGAAGCACGGCGATGAGCTCGCGAGCCGCGTTGGTGCGGGCCTTGAGCTCGTGGGAGTAGCTGTTCGGGACATCGACGCCCCGCGCACGGCCGAGATCCCGCGCGAGCTGCTGACCACCGATGCGGAGTCGCTCATTCTGGGCGCCGACATCGTGATCGAGCTCATCGGAGGCATCGAGCCTGCCCGCACGCTCATCATGCAGGCGCTCACCTCGGGGGCCGATGTGGTCACCGCCAACAAGGCGCTCATCGCCACCCACGGGCCAGAACTGTTCGCGATGGCGGAGCAGGTCGGCGCTCAGCTCTATTACGAGGCCGCCGTCGCCGGCGCCATCCCCATCATCCGCCCGCTGCGCGACAGTCTTGCGGGCGACCATGTTCAGCGCATCCTGGGCATTGTCAACGGAACCACCAACTTCATCCTTGATCGCATGGACACCGAGGGCCAGAGCCTCGAGGATGCTCTGGCGACGGCCACCGAACTCGGCTATGCCGAGGCAGACCCCACGGCCGACATCGAGGCGTATGACGCCGCTCAGAAGGCCGCGATTCTGGCGAGCCTCGCGTTTCACACGACCGTGCCCATCGAGAGCGTCTACCGCGAGGGCATCACGGCCATCACGGCGGCTCAGGTTGAGGCCGCCCGCTCCGCCGGGTACGTCATCAAGCTGCTCGCCATTTGCGAGCGAGTCACCGATGCCGAGGGCGTCGACGGTGTCAGCGCCCGGGTCTACCCGGCGCTGGTTCCCCGAACTCACCCGCTGGCCGCCGTGCATGGCGCCAAGAACGCCGTCTTCGTCGAGGCGGAGGCCGCAGGCGACCTCATGTTCTATGGCGCAGGAGCCGGGGGAATCGAGACGGCATCCGCTGTTCTGGGCGACCTCGTGTCTGCTGCTCGTCGCCACGTCGTTGGCGGGCCCGGCGTAGCCGAGTCGACCAACTCGGATCTGCCCATCCTGCCCATCGGCAGCGTCACGACCCGCTACCACATCACCCTTTTGGTCAACGACCGCACGGGTGTGCTCGCCACGATCGCCGCACTGTTCAGCGACCACGGCGTCTCGGTTGAGACGGTTGTGCAGACGGTTGGTGCGCCGAGTGACGATGGCACCCCCGCCCCCGCTACCCTGGTGATTGGCACTCACGAGGCGTCGGAAGCGGCTCTCGCCGCAACCGTTACCGCCCTGTCGAGCATCGACACCGTGAGATCAGTCACCTCAGTCCTCCGAGTAGAAGGTTCCTAATGGCCCACCAGTGGCGCGGGGTTCTCCGCGAGTATGCAGACCGTCTCGACGTAACGGATGCGACGCCCATCATTACCCTCGGCGAGGGTGGCACCCCCCTCCTCCCGGCTCCCGCTCTCTCCGCTCGCACGGGCGCGAAGGTCTGGGTCAAGTACGAGGGAATGAACCCGACAGGCTCCTTCAAGGACCGCGGCATGACGATGGCCGTCTCCAAGGCTGTTGAGGCCGGAGCCAAGGCTGTCATCTGTGCGTCGACCGGCAACACCTCGGCGTCGGCTGCAGCCTATGCAACGCACGCAGGCATCACCGCCGCCGTGCTCGTGCCAGAAGGCAAGATCGCCATGGGCAAGCTTGCCCAGGCAATCGCCCACAACGCGCAGCTCCTGCAGGTGCAGGGCAACTTCGATGACTGCCTCGACATCGCCCGCGACCTCGCCGCCAACTACCCGGTTCACCTCGTCAACTCGGTCAATAACGACCGCATCGAGGGGCAGAAGACGGCGGCATTCGAGGTCGTCGAGGTTCTCGAAGACGCGCCAGACTTCCACTTCATTCCCGTGGGTAACGCCGGCAACTACACCGCATACTTCCGGGGCTACAGCGAAGAGCTTGAGCGCGGAGTCTCCACCAAGCTTCCCCGCATGTTCGGCTTCCAGGCCGCGGGTAGCGCCCCCATCGTGACGGGCCACGTCGTCAAGAACCCCGACACGATCGCCAGTGCGATCCGCATCGGCAACCCCGCATCGTGGGAGCTCGCCATCGCCGCTCGTGAGACGAGCAACGGCTACTTCGGCGCAATCTCCGACGACAAGATCCTCGAGGCACACCGCATCCTCTCTGCCGAGGTCGGCATCTTCGTTGAACCGGCATCGGCCATCAGCGTTGCAGGGCTGCTCGAGCGCGCGGATGCCGGGCAGATTCCCGCCGGCGCCACCGTCGTTCTCACCGTCACCGGCCACGGCCTCAAGGACCCGCAGTGGGCCCTTCGCGCCGCCGATGGTTCCGACGTTCAGCCCACGATCGTGCCCGTCGACACCGCGGAGATCGCTGGGGTTCTCGGATTGGCGAAAGCGACGGCATGACCGCGACTGCTGCCCCGATCGGGAGGTCGGTCTCGGTCAGGGTTCCTGCCACGAGTGCCAACCTCGGGCCGGGATTCGACACGCTCGGCCTCGCTCTCTCGCTCTATGACGACCTTGAGGTCACCACGAGCGAGCGGCCCGGCGCCCGGGTAGAGATTCACGGTGTGGGGGAGGGCGAGGTCCCCACCGACGAGCGCAACCTGGTTGTGCGCACGATCGCCTTCACCTTTGAGCGCTACGGCGTGCAGCTGCCTGGTCTCGACCTTGTGGCTCACAACCGCATCCCGCACGGCCGCGGGCTCGGGTCATCCGGTGCGGCGATCGTCGCCGGCATCATGGCGGCAAAGGGTCTCCTCGACGGCATCGTCGACATCGACTCGAATGCGCTTCTCGCGCTGGCCTCCGAGTTGGAGGGGCATCCCGACAATGTTGCCCCTGCGCTTTTTGGCGGGCTAACAATCGCCTGGACCTCCGACAAGGGGCCGCAGCACAAGAAGCTCATGGTGCACAGGGGGGTCTCTCCTCTTATCTGTGTTCCCGAGAAGACGATGTCCACCGAGCTCGCTCGCAGCCTGAGGCCTGTCACGGTTCCTCACGAGGACGCGGCGTTCAACGTTTCGCGCTCAGCGCTGCTGATCGCCGCGCTCATCCAGAGCCCCGAGCTTCTTCACGACGCGACAGAAGACAAGCTTCATCAGAGCTACCGCGCAAGCGCGATGCCCGAGACGGTCGGCCTCGTGGAGGAGCTTCGATCCCACGGTCTCGCTGCCGTGGTTTCTGGCGCAGGGCCCTCGGTGCTCGTGCTCTGCAGTGACCCAGCTCAACGCCTCGAAGCGGCGCAGGTAGTGGCCAATCACGGCGGCTCGCCGTGGCAGGCGCTCATGCTCGCCGTCGACTTCAAAGGTGCTACAGTGAACGTGCACCCGGCGAAATCTTAGGTTTTGCTACGCGCGAGCGATCTTGTTCGTGCCACGGGTTGCACCATCACCAGCATCTCTTCGCCCCCGTCTCGGCCTGCGCTCCGTTCAGGCCCCGGGTCGTGGTGCGACAAGCTCTCCTCAGACCCGCCGTATGCGATTCCCGACTTCGGTGTCTGACAGGGGAAAGGAACCCTCTTAGTGACTGATCACACAGTCCGTCCCGCCGATCTGGCAGCCATGCGCCTTCCCGAGCTCCAGGCTCTCGCGGCGTCGCTCGGCATTACCGGCGTTACCAAACTTCGTAAAGGAGCCCTCGTGGACGCAATCAACGAGACCCAGAACACTTCATCATCCGACCAGGCAGCGCCTGCGCAGACCGCATCTGCTCCCGTGCAGACGGCGACTCAGGATGCTCCGGCAGAGGCCGTAGCAACCGCGCCGCGCAAGCGGGCACCACGCCGAGCAACGGCAACGGGCGGCGTCATCACGACGACCTCAGCGCCTGCCGAGAAGACAGCGCCCGCCGAGAAGGCTGCGCCTGCCGAGAAGGCAGCGCCCGTCGAGCAGGCCGCTCCCGCGGACGCTGCAGACACAGCGGTTGACAAGGCCGCGGCCGAGGCAGAGAAGCCCGCCCGCAAGGCTCCCGCCCGCAAGCGCACCGCACCCAAGGTCGCCGCAGAGCACGCCAACGGCGCCGAGTCCGGTGTTGACACCGTGGCAGCAGAGCCCGCCGCTGCAGAGTCCGCTCCGGCCGCCTCTGAGACAGCCGAGACCGAGGCGCCTGCCCGTGGCCGTGGACGTCGTCCCGCCCGTGGTGAGAATGCCGAGCAGAACGACAAGGCAAACGACAAGGCAAACGACAAGGCAGAGGTCGACACGACCTCTGACTCAGCTGACGACAGCGCCGACGCCGGTGATGACGAGGACAGCTCGGAGCGCCCGCAGCGCAGCCGTAACCGTAACCGCAACCGCAAGGGTGAGAAGAACGACTCCCAGCGTGGCGAGAACCGCGAAAACCGCGACAACCGCGAGAACCGCGACAACCAGCGTGATGGTCAGCGCGACGCCCAGAAGGGCAACCAGCGCGGCGACCAGAATGACCGTGACGACAACGGCCAGGATGACCGCGGCCAGCGCCGTCAGCAGCAGGACCGCCAGCAGGGCGACCGCCAGCAGACCGAGCGTCAGCAGCAGGAGCGCCAGCACGACGACGAGCGCGGAGGCCGCGGTCGTTACCGTGACCGCAAGCGTCGCGGCGGCGGCAACGACGACTTCGAGCCCGAGATCAGCGACGACGACGTACTCATCCCCGTCGCCGGCATCCTTGACGTTCTCGACAACTATGCCTTCGTGCGCACGACCGGATACCTCCCCGGCAACAACGACGTTTACGTCTCGCTCGGCCAGGTTAAAAAGTACAACCTGCGCAAGGGTGACGCCGTCGTCGGCGCAATCCGTCAGCCGCGCGATGGTGACAACCAGGGCGGCCGCCAGAAGTACAACGCAATCGTCAAGATCGACACGATCAACGGCCTCCCGGTGGAGCAGGCTGGCGACCGCGTCGAGTTCGGCAAGCTGACCCCGCTCTACCCCTCGGAGCGCCTGCGCCTTGAGACGGGGCCGCAGAAGCTGACGACCCGCATCATCGACCTCGTGTCGCCCATCGGCAAGGGTCAGCGCGGCCTCATCGTCTCGCCGCCCAAGGCCGGCAAGACGCTCGTTCTCCAGGCCATCGCCAACGCGATCGCCAAGAACAACCCCGAGGTTCACCTCATGGTCGTTCTCGTGGACGAGCGGCCCGAAGAGGTCACCGACATGCAGCGCACCGTCAAGGGTGAGGTCATCGCCTCCACCTTCGACCGTCCCGCCGAAGACCACACGACGGTTGCCGAGCTCGCCATCGAGCGCGCCAAGCGCCTCGTCGAGCTCGGCCACGACGTTGTCGTGCTGCTCGACTCGATCACGCGCCTCGGCCGTGCCTACAACCTGGCTGCCCCGGCATCCGGTCGCATCCTCTCCGGTGGTGTCGACTCGTCGGCGCTCTACCCGCCCAAGCGTTTCTTCGGTGCCGCTCGCAACATTGAGGACGGCGGCTCGCTGACCATCCTGGCAACCGCGCTCGTCGAGACCGGTTCCAAGATGGACGAGGTCATCTTCGAGGAGTTCAAGGGCACCGGCAACATGGAGCTGCGCCTGTCGCGTCAGCTTGCCGACAAGCGCATCTTCCCCGCGGTTGACGTCAACGCCTCCGGCACGCGCCGCGAGGAGATGCTCATGGGCGTCGACGAGGTCAAGGTCACCTGGAAGCTGCGTCGCGCCCTCGCGGGTGTCGACACGCAGCAGGCCCTCGAGATCGTTCTGGGCAAGCTCAAGGAGACGACGTCTAACGTCGAGTTCCTCATGCAGATTCAGAAGTCGCTCCCGACCGCCGCCGGCAAGACCGAGAAGGACTAGTCATGTTCGAGTCAGTAGCGGTGCTGCTGGCCGAGCATGAGGATCTGCAGAAGCAACTGTCTGATCCCGCCGTTCACGCGGATGCGGCCAGAGCCAAGAAGATTAACCGACGCTATGCCGAGCTCAGCCAGATCAAGGCTGCGCACGAGCATTGGCTTGAGGCTACGGACGACCTCGCGGCAGCTCGCGAGCTCGCCAAAGAGGACGAAACCTTCGCCGAGGAGATTCCGAGCCTCGAGGACAACGTCGCCACGACCCAGGAGAAGCTTCGGCGACTGCTGATCCCCCGCGATCCCGATGACGGGCGCGACGTGATCATGGAGATCAAGGGTGGAGAAGGCGGCGCCGAAAGCGCCCTCTTCGCTGCCGATCTGCTGCGCATGTACATGCACTACGCCGAGTCGAAGGGCTGGAAGACCGAGCTCCTCGACCGCACCGAGAGCGATCTCGGTGGCTATAAAGACGTCCAGCTTGCGATCAAGTCCAACGCAACGGACCCGTCGCAGGGCGTGTGGGCGCACCTCAAATACGAGGGTGGCGTTCACCGTGTGCAGCGGGTTCCGGCAACGGAGTCGCAGGGCCGCATCCACACGTCGACAACCGGCGTGCTGGTGTTCCCTGAGGTTGACGAGCCAGAAGAGGTAGAGATCAGCCAGAACGATCTCAAGATCGATGTCTATCGGTCGAGCGGCCCCGGCGGCCAGTCGGTCAACACCACCGACTCCGCCGTGCGCATCACGCACCTTCCCACGGGCATCGTGGTGTCGATGCAGAACGAGAAGAGCCAGCTGCAGAACCGCGAGGCGGGGATGCGCGTGCTGCGTGCCCGCATCCTGGCTCGCCAGCAGGAGGAACAGGCCGCTCTCGATAGCGCTGCTCGCAAGACGCAGATCCGCACGATGGACCGCTCTGAGCGCATCCGTACGTACAATTTTCCCGAGAACCGCATTGCCGATCACCGCACTGGATACAAGGCCTACAACCTTGACCAGGTCATGAACGGCTCACTGGGGCCGGTCATCGAATCCTGCATCCAGGCGGATGAGGAGGCCAGGCTCGCCGACATTGGCGACCAGGCATAGCGTGTCAGCTTCTCTCGCCGATATTCGGCGCCAGGCGGTAGCCGATCTCGCGGCAGCCGGCATCCCCTCTGCCGAGGTGGATGCCGAGCTGCTGATCGGCCACGTTCTGGGCCTCAGCAGGGGGCAGGTGCAGGCGAAGGTCGTCATGGGCGTCGATATCGACGAGCAGAATGTCGCAGCCATCTCCGCGGCCGTTTCTCGTCGGGCCGCCCGCGAGCCGCTTCAGCACATCACGGGCCGCGCCCCGTTCAGGTCCCTCGAGCTTGCCGTCGGCCCCGGGGTCTTCGTGCCCCGGCCGGAGACGGAACTCGTGGTGCAGTATGCGATCGATGCGCTCAACGCGTCCGCCGTACCCAGCCCCATCGGCGTCGACCTGGGCTCAGGTTCAGGAGCTATTGCTTTGGCGATGGCTACAGAGGTTCCCCGCGCGAGAATCTTTGCTGCCGAAAACTCGCCAGAAGCGTTTCCGTGGACCCGGCGCAACTTCGACGAGAGCGGCGCGAGCAATGCTGTTCTGGAGTTCGTAGACCTGGCCCAGGCATTCCCCGACCTCGACGGAACGGTCGACGTTGTGATCTCAAACCCTCCCTACATTCCTGCCGCCGCGGTTCCCCGCGACCCCGAGGTGCGCCTCTTCGACCCACCGCATGCCCTGTATGGCGGCGAGGACGGTTTGGATGCTGTTCACGCGGTATCCAAGACGGGCCTTCGCTTGCTGCACCCCGGTGGCGTTCTTGTGATCGAGCACGGCGAGGAGCAGGCGGCCCCAATTGGCGGGCTGCTCAGGGCCGATGGTTGGTCGGCGATCTCGACGCATCCCGACCTGCTCGGCCGTGACCGCGCGACAACGGCGCTGCGGTAGCCGCTCGGCACCCGCCCGCCCAGTTGTGATCAACTCGATGCCTCTATCCGCCGTGCCCTC
>NZ_JBACFR010000058.1:0-4589 GCF_056262345.1 Homoserinimonas sp. | reverse complement strand
GAGGCACTCGAGGCTGACCTCGACACCGCGGCGGCCGCGCGCCGAGCGGCCATCGAGCTGGTCGGAGGCAGCTGCCCGTCCCCGGTCTCGGGCGCAACGGCATCCGTGGAAACCCGCACCGCCGGCGACGGAGTCATCACGGGCACGACAAGCGACGATCTGGCGGACTTCGCAGCCGAATACAACGAGATCCGCATCGCCAACTGCCTACTCCCGGTGCCCGCCGCCAACTTTCGCCACGACGACTGCATGCTCGACCGCCTCGTGTGGATGGCAGAAGACCCGAGCGACGACCCGCTGAGCGCATGGGGCCACATCGGCTCAGAGCGCAGCGACGGAGTGCCGAGCATCGGATGCGATGGCAATCTGGCCGGCGGAACCGGCGATAGCGGAGCATCCGTCGCCACCAAGTGGTGGGAGTCGCCCAAACACCAGCTCTCCCTGTACCAGCCCGACTACGCCGGAGCGGTCGCGGGAATGTGCGTCTTCTTCGCCGCCACCCACGGGGGCGTTGGCGCCACCATCGACGAACCGCAGACCTTCATGCGTGCTGCCGCCCGCTGGGCTAGCTGCTAACCGACTCCACCGGTAGCCTGGACGCCACGACGCCCCGACGGGGCGGGAAACGGGAGTCGGCAATGTCGCTGCGCTGGGGAATATTGGGGCCGGGCGGCATCGCTCGCGCACAGACTAAGGATCTGATCGCGAACGGTTTTGACGTTGTGGCCGTCGGCTCGCGGCGGCTCGAATCTGCAGAAGCCTTCGCCCAGGAGTTCGGCATCCCTCGAGCCCACGGCAGCTATGCGGAGCTGGTCGCCGACCCCGAGGTCGACGTCGTCTATGTCGCGACCCCGCACACCTTCCATGTGAGCGCGGCCCTCCTCGCGCTCGAAGCGGGCAAACATGTGCTCGTGGAGAAACCCTTCACCGTTACAGCGGACGAGGCTCGGCAGGTCGTCGACCTCGCCGCGGAACGCGGGCTCGTTGTGCTCGAGGCGATGTGGACACGATTCTTGCCGCACATGGTGCGACTTCGCGAGATCATCGCGGCCGGCACGATCGGCGAAGCTGTGACCCTCATCGCCGACCATGATCAGTTGTTGCCGTCGGATCCGATGCACCGACTGCGCGACCTAGCGCTCGGGGGCGGCGCGTTGCTCGACCTGGGCGTCTATCCCGTGTCGTTTGCCCATGACCTGTTCGGTGTGCCGACGGGGGTGCTCGCCAGCGCAACCTTTACGCCAACCGGAGTCGACCGGCAGACCGCGATCATCCTCGAGTTCGGCGAGCGCAGGGCCGTGCTTCACACTGCGCTCGATACGCAGGGTCCCAACCGGGCATCCATCATCGGCACGAACGGCCGCATCGAGATCGACGCCGTCTGGTATTCGCCCACATCGTTTACGGTCTACGACTCTTCGGATGCTGTGATCGAGCGATTCGAGCGCGGTCAAGCAGACGATTCTGCCGCGGGCAGCAGGGGCATGCAGTTTCAGGCCTGGGAGCTCGAGCGGCTGGTTGCCTCCGGCTCGATCGCCGGCGACCTCATGCCGCCGGAGGGGTCTGTGCAGGTGATGCAGACTCTCGACGCTATCCGGCAGCGGATCGGCTTGGAGTACCCGGCAGCGGCGGGGCTGGCCTCCACGCTCTGAAATAACTTTCGCGGCACGGAGGTGCCCTCCATTACGATGAGCGGATGATCGAGCCGGGTCAGCCCCCAACCCGTCGTCAGGCCCGAGAAGCCCTGTCGCAGCATGCCCGCGGGCCTGCCGCCTCAGAGTCGCGCCCGGCAGAGGGATCTGCTGCCATGCGCCCGGGTGCGGGTGCCGGTGCGCGCGCGGGTGCGGCTGCGGGTGCAGCGAAGCTGGCGAGTGCGGCGTCAGCGGCTGCGCGGTCGTCGGCGCGCGGAGTCTCCGCGGCGGCCGCATCGGTTGTCGCTGCAGCGCGGTCGTGGGCGAGAAGCCCTCGGCATCTGCTCATGGCGGGGGCGGCCCTTGTGGTTGTCGTTCTCGCCGCCGCGGTCGTCATGGCAGGGGTGGGCTCGGGGCGGGCCTCGATGACTGCCCTCGCTGCGGTCGAGCCGGAGGCTTCCGCCCGGGTTGCCCCCGAGCTTGCGGCAGGGCCCGTTCGCCTGCGCACCTGCACGGTGGATACGTCGGAGCCAGCGCTGGCGGAGCTCGCAGCATCCGTTGTCTCCGTCTCGACGGGTGAACAACTTTTGGCCCGGGGAGATGGTGCCCCCGTCTCTACCCTTGAGCTTTCCAAAGTGGTAACCGCCATCGTTGCGCTGCAAGTGCTGGGGCCAGACACGCGCATCCCGACCAGGGTCTATGAGGGCAGCATCGCGGGAAGCGTGGTGCTGGTGGGAGGCGGAGACGCCACGCTTTCTGCCCTGCCATCGGGGGTCGAGAGTGTCTACGCGGGGGCACCGCGAATGAACGACCTCGCGGCCCAAACGACCGCAGCGCTCGCAAAGCTGTACCCGCCAACCCCCGTGCAGGAGGACGACGAAGACGACGATGGCCGCCGGGGTCCAGGGGGCAGGCCGGGGCCTAGGCCGTCTCCACCCCCTGCTCCCGCCGAGCCGGAGCAGCCCGCGTTTTCGATAACGCAGGTGATGGTCGACTCGACCCTGTGGAGCGGCGAACCCTGGGATGCGGGATGGGCGTCCGCCGAACGCACGGTCGGCACGCAGGCCAACATCACGCCGCTCATGGTCGACGGTGACCGGCAGGACCCCGCGGTCGTGACGAGCCCGCGCGGCGCGGACCCGGTCGCGTCGGCAGCGGCGGCGTTCATCTCGGCCCTAGGGCTTGGCAGCGGCACCGAGATCTCCACAGGGGCCGTTCTGCCGGATAGCCCCCTGCTGGCAGAAGTGTGGTCGCAGCCCGTGAGCGTGCTCGTCACCCAAATGCTGCAGCTCGGCGACAACACCCTCGCCGACATGCTTGCCCGCCTGGCGTCAACATCAGTGGGAAGCGACGGAACGGCGGCGTCGCTCGAGCAGGTCTATCGCTCCGTGCTCGGCGCCCTCGAGGTCGACACCGCCGCCCTTGTCATGAGCGACGGCTCGGGCCTCGACCCTGCCACGGTGGCCCCTCCCGAGGTGCTCGCCCGATTGCTCGCGGCGACCGTGAGCAACCCGGCCCTCGCGAGCATCACCGCGGCCCTGCCGGTCGCGGGTGTCTCTGGCACTATGGCGCCCCGTTTCGCCGGTGAACTGGCACATCTGCGCTCCACCTTCTCGGGGGTCGGCACCTCCACCGCGACGGCGGCAACGCTGGGCGGCATCCTCACGGCATCCGATGGAACGGTGCTCACGCTGTCGCTGCAGGCGACGGGTGCGGTGTCGCCAGAGACAAATCTCGCGCTTGAGCACCTGGTCGAGAAGATCTACGAGTGCGGCGACAACCTGTCGGGAGCCGTGCGCGCCTCGAACTAGCGGTGGTCGCTGCGAACCGCGCGAGCCTAGAATTGCCGCGTGACTCGCGCTCTTCTCATCATCGACGTTCAAAATGACTTCACCGAAGGCGGCGCCCTGGGCGTTGACGGCGGTGCCGCAGTGGCCGCCGGCATCACGCGGTATCTCGCGGAGCATCCGCAGCGCTACGACGCCATCGTTGCCTCGCGCGATTGGCACGATGCCGAGGGTGACAACGGCGGGCATTTTGCTACGGATGCTGCCCCAGACTTTGTCTCAACCTGGCCGGTTCACTGCGTGGCTGGCACGACCGGTGCGGAGTACCACCCCGACCTGGCTACGGGTTCCGTGACCGCCCACGTTGTCAAAGGACAGGGCGCTCCGGCGTATTCGCTGTTCGAGGGCGCGACGGAGGAGGGCGAGACGGCCGCGCAGCTTCTCGCCGACGCTGGGGTCACCGCCGTGGATGTCGTGGGCATCGCCACCGACTACTGCGTGCTCGCCTCCGCCCGCGATGCGCTGGAGGCCGGGCTCGAGGTGAGCGTGCTCACCGATCTGGTTGCCGGAGTCGCCGCAGAGTCGAGCGAGAAAGCTCTCACCGATCTGGCCGAAGCCGGGGCGACGATTCGGCATTCCTAGCGCGGCGCGGCGTGCCTCTATAGTTCGAAGAGTGCGCCATCCGCTCTCGCGGCCTTTGCCCGGGCGGTTCACGCGCACCGAGTGAGACGCTGTCAGAGAGGACTATGTCGTGGATAAAACGTGCGCATCCGCCGAGGAGGCGGTCTCCCAGATTCCCGAGGGGGCGAGCCTTGCCGTGGGAGGGTTTGGCCTGAGCGGCGTTCCCATGGCGTTGATCCGAGCCCTTCGAAACCAGGGAACCGGCGGCCTCGAGGTCGTCTCGAACAACTGCGGCGTTGACGGGTGGGGGCTGGGCGAGCTGCTCAGCGCCGGCCGCATCCGCAGGGTGATCGCGTCGTACATCGGCGAGAACAAGGAATTCGCCCGGCAGTACCTGGGCGGGGAGATCGAGGTTGAACTCACCCCGCAGGGCACGCTCGCCGAGCGGCTGCGCGCGGGAGGGGCGGGCATCCCGGCCTTCTACACGGCGACGGGAGTGGGCACGATGGTGTCGGAGGGTGGTCTGCCCTGGCGCTACGACGCCGAGGGC
>NZ_JBACFR010000057.1:0-10790 GCF_056262345.1 Homoserinimonas sp. | reverse complement strand
CGCGATCCTCGAGGTCGGGGCGGCGCGACAGGCGGCGCTCAGCGAATTGAGCGGTCCGCAGCGCGACAGCCTGTGGCAGGCCCTTCAGGAGTGTTCTGCCGCGGAGCCGTCCGACTATCGCCGCAGCGATTCTCGGCTGCATCTTCTCATCGCTGAACTGGTCGGTTCTCCGAGTCTCGTGCCGTTGGTCGCCGACATTCGGATGCGCGTGAACGAGCTGCTCGACGGCATCCCTCTGCTCGCGCCGAACATCATCCACTCAAACGAGCAGCACGAAGCCATCGTGAAGGCGATCCTTCGCGGCAATCCGGAAGAGGCGACCAGGGCCATGGAAGAGCACATCGCGGGTTCGGAGGCGCTGCTGAGAGGTTTCTTGGCGTGAATCTCATACCAATCGGGCGCGGCGGGGGCGAAAGTAGGGGCGGGGCTCCCGATCTGGGAGAATGAGACGATGAACGTTCTCGACGCCACCGTTACCCGCCCGGCCGCCGCCGCTGCCGGTGGCGCGCCCCTGCGTATTGGTCCGCTCGAACTCGATGTTCCCGTGGTGCTCGCACCGATGGCCGGCATCACGAACACGGCCTATCGCAGGCTGTGCCGGGAGTTCGGTGCTGGGCTCTACGTGAGTGAGATGATCACGAGCCGCGCCCTTGTCGAGCGCACCCCCGGCAGCATGCGCCTCATTCAGCACCACGAGTCGGAGACGACCCGCAGCATCCAGCTCTACGGCGTCGACCCCAAGACCGTGTCGGATGCTGTGACGATGCTGGTCGCAGAGAATCGCGCCGATCACATCGACCTCAACTTTGGCTGCCCTGTGCCCAAGGTCACCCGCAAGGGCGGCGGTTCCGCGCTGCCGTGGAAGACGGGACTTTTTCGCGACATCGTCGAAGGCGCCGTCAAGGCCGCGGGAGACCTGCCCTTGACCATCAAGATGCGCAAGGGCATCGACAAAGATCACCTCACCTACCTCGAGGCTGGTCGCATTGCCGAGGGTGCCGGGGTTGCCGCGGTCGCGCTCCACGCGCGCACCGCCTCTGAGTTCTATAGCGGTCAGGCCGACTGGTCGGCAATTGCCAAGCTCAAAGAGACCGTCACGAGCATCCCGGTGCTCGGCAACGGCGACATCTGGTCTGGCGAGGATGCCGTGCGCATGGTCGAGCAGACGGGGTGCGATGGCGTCGTCGTCGGCCGCGGATGCCTTGGTCGCCCGTGGCTCTTCGGCGATCTTGTGGCCGCATTCAACGGCGAGAAAGATGTTGCCCAGCCGAGCCTCGGCGTCGTGGCCGCGACGGGTCGCCGCCACACCGAGCTTCTCACCGAATTCTTCGACAGTGAAGAGTGGGCCTGCCGCGACATTCGCAAGCACATGGCCTGGTACTTCAAGGGTTACCCGGTCGGTGGCGACCTGCGTAGTCAGCTCGCCAAGGTCGAAAGCCTGAACCACCTGGACGACCTTCTGGGTCAGCTCGACTGGGAGATGCCATACCCGGGAGTCGGTGCGGAGGGCCCTCGCGGCCGCGCTGGCCACCCCAAGCGCCCCGCGCTACCCGACGGCTGGCTCGACAGCCAGGAGCTCAACGAGGCCCAGAGCCGCGAGGTTGCCGGAGCAGAGCTGGATTCCAGCGGTGGCTGAGTCCGACCTCGCCGCGCAGGGCTATGGCGAGCACGATACTGCCCGCTTTCTGCCAGAGGAGCACTATTCGCGGCGCAGTGATTTTGCGCGCGACCGTGCCCGGCTGCTGCACTCGAGCGCCCTGCGCCGCCTTGCGGCCAAGACCCAGGTGCTCAGCCCCACCCAGGGACTCGACTTCGCCCGCAATCGGCTAACGCACTCGCTCGAGGTCGCTCAAGTGGGCCGCGAGCTCGCCACGTCGCTCGGGCTCAATCCCGACGTCGTCGACACTGCGTGCCTAGCCCACGACCTCGGGCATCCGCCGTTCGGACACAACGGGGAGAAGGCCCTCAACGCGTGGGCGGCGGAGATCGGCGGGTTCGAGGGCAACGCCCAGACGCTGCGGCTTCTCACGCGTCTTGAGCCAAAGGTCATCGGCGATGACGGCCGGGTCTACGGCCTCAATCTCACCCGCGCGAGCCTCGACGCGAGCTGCAAGTACCCGTGGCCGGATACCCGGTCGGTGGCGGACCCGAGCGGACGCGCCAAGTTTGGTTTTTACAAAGACGATGTGGCCGCGTTCGAATGGCTTCGCCGCGGAGCTCCAGAGGGACGGCTGTGCATCGAGGCGCAGGTCATGGATCTCTCCGATGACATCGGGTACTCCGTGCACGATTTTGAGGATGCGATCGTGGGCGGCTACCTCGACGTGGCCGCGCTCGGCGCGAGGGTCGATCACGACGCCCTCGTGGATTCGATGTTCGAGTGGATCGGCGGCGAGTTCACTCACGACGAGCTCATCGCCGCATTCGACCGCCTCGACAGCTTGCCGGTGTGGATCGATACGTGGGATGGCAGCAGGCTCGATCAAGCCAGGCTCAAGAACCTCACGAGCCAACTGATCGGGCGATTCGCCGGGGGAGCGGTACAGGCGACCCGAGAGGCTTATCCTCAGCCGACGCTCGCGCGCTTCGCCGCCAATATCGTGATTCCGCGGGAGATCGGGGCCGAAATCGCGGTGCTCAAGGGCATCGTGGCGGCGTTCGTGATGTCCAAGAACACCCGCCAGCCCATCTACGCACAGCAGCGCGAGATTCTCACGAGCCTGGCCGATGTCCTCTATGCAACAGGGCCATCCGCCCTTGATGCTGGCTTCGCCGCGGATTGGGCCGAAGCCGCCGACGATGCCGCACGCCGCAGGGTCGTTGTCGACCAGGTGGCGAGCCTCACCGATCAATCGGCGATGGCCTGGCACGAGCGGCTGCTCGGCAGCTGACGGCCTGGGCATCGTGCTGCCCTCAGTAGACTGACTACATGGCTGGCCTCATTCGACGAAACGATATCGATGAGGTTCGCGCGCGCGTGAACATCGTCGATATCGTCGGCGATTACGTCACTCTCAAGGGCGCCGGGGTTGGCTCACTCAAGGGGCTGTGCCCCTTTCACGACGAGCGCAGCCCGAGCTTTCATGTTCGTCCGCAGGTGGGCCGCTATCACTGCTTCGGTTGCGGCGAAGACGGCGACGTCTTCACCTTTCTCCAGCGTATGGACCACGTCTCGTTCTCTGAGGCCGTCGAGCGCATGGCGGAGCGCATCGGCTTCGAGCTGCACTACGAAGATGGCGGAACGGCCAACCGCGACTACGGCAATCGTGCCCGTTTGCTCGCAGCAAACAAGGCAGCCGCCGAATACTTTGTTTCGCAACTTGTGCGGCCAGACGCGGAGCCGGCGAGACGCTTTTTGGGCGAGCGTGGGTTCGATCCCGCGGCCGCCGAGCGGTTCGGAGTCGGCTTTGCACCCAAGAGCTTCGATGCCCTCTCTGCCCACCTGCGCTCCCTCGGCTTTACGGAGGCCGAGCTTGTCACCGCCGGTCTCCTCAGCACGGGTGAGCGTGGCGGTGCCTATGATCGCTTTCGCGGCCGACTCGTGTGGCCCATCCGGGATGTGACGGGCCAGACCCTCGGCTTCGGTGCTCGTCGTCTTCTTGACGACGACAAGGGCCCCAAATACCTCAATACGCCAGAGACCCCCGTTTATCACAAGTCCCAGGTGCTCTATGGGCTCGACCTCGCCAAGCGCGACATCTCCAAGGGCAAGCAGGTCGTCGTCGTCGAGGGCTACACCGACGTCATGGCGTGTCACCTTGCGGGGATTACGACGGCGGTCGCAACCTGTGGCACGGCCTTTGGGGTAGACCACATCAAGGTTGTTCGCCGAGTGCTCGGCGACTTCGACAACGCCGATTCGACAGCCCTCGGCGAGGTCGTGTTCACCTTCGACCCCGACGAGGCAGGGCAGAAGGCTGCGAGTCGTGCCTTCGCCGAGGAGCAGCGCTTCGCTGCCCAGACCTTCGTTGCCGTTGCCCCCGATGGGCTGGATCCATGCGATCTGCGCCTTACCCGAGGCGACGAGGCGGTTCGCCTGCTCATCTCAGGCAAAAAGCCCATGTTCGAGTTCATGATCCGCCGGGTGCTCGCCGAGCACGATCTCGACACCGTCGAGGGCCGAGTGGCCGCCCTGCGTGCTGCCGCGCCCGTCGTCGCTGGCATCCGCGATCGTGCCCTCAGCACGGGATACGTTCGCAATCTTGCGGGCTGGCTCGGCGTTGACCCTTCAGAGGTTTCGCGGGCGGTGTCGGCAGCGCAGCACAAGGCATCGGCCGCGAGCGAGCAACGGCCCGATGCTCGTCCGCAAAGCTCAGCGGCACCGAGCCAGCGTCAATCCGGCGCTCCAGGGCAGACACACCAGAGCGTCGAGCAGCCGGAGCACGATTCCGGGCCGTCGATCACGCAGTTGCCCACAGACCCGGCCACCCGCTTAGAGCGGGATGCGCTCATGGCCTTGCTGCAGCATCCGGAGGCTATTGATCGCGATCTTGCGGTGCGCGCGAGCCAATCGTCGTTTTCTCACCCCTCACTTGCCGTCGTGCGTGACGGTATCGCGGCCGCGCTCATGATCGACGAGAGCGGCAACGATGCGTTCGCCTCTGCCGTTTGGCTCGACCGGGTTCTGCGCGAAGTTCCCGCCCCGTTCTCGCGTCTGGTCACTGAGCTGGCGATAGCCCCACTCCCAGACCGCTCCAATGATGTTCGGGCCTATTGTGAGGGCATCACGACCTCGCTTGTTGATCGTGACCTGCTTCGTCTCAAGGCGGAGCTGCTGGGCCGGCTGCAGCGCACGGATTCCGTCGCCGATGCCGGTCGCTATGGAATGCTGCAGCGAGAACTTGTTGCCGTGGAACAGGAGCGCAGAGCGCTCCGCAGCGACTGACGTTCTGTGAGTGCGTGAGGGGATGTGCTGATGACGGCGAATAGGGTGGGCGAGCCGGTTGTATCTGCCCGGGATCTGTCGATCCACTATGTCTCGCGCGATGCGCTGTCCTATCACAAGGCCATCTCTGGGGTGTCGTTCGACCTCGCTCCAGGAGAGGTTCTTGGAGTCGTGGGGGAGTCAGGCTCTGGCAAATCCACCCTGGCAATGACGGTCGCAGCGCAAGCCGGGCGCGGCACAGCAGGTTCAGGAACCGCCGAGATTTGCGGTGGTTCGCTTCGGGTGGGCAGCACCGACATTCGGCGATTGACCCGTCGGCGGCGCGACCGACTGACGCTCTCCACCGGGTACCTTTCGCAGGGCGCAGCCGTGAGCCTCAACCCGCAGCTGACGGTGTCAGAGAACGTGGCCGAGCCGATCTTTTTGCGTGATCGTCGCTTCAACCAGAGGGAGGCGATGACCGCCGTCGCGACGCTGATCGACTCCGTGCAGCTGCCGCTGAGCGTGCTCGATAGCCTTCCGCACGAGCTCAGCAGCGGGCAGCGACAGCGCGTGGCCCTGGCGCGAGCGCTCATCCTTGAGCCGACGCTCTTGGTTGCCGATGAACCAACGCGAGGCATCGATGCCACCGTGAGGTCGGGGGTGATCGAGGTTCTGCGCGAGCTTCAGCGGGAGCGCGGGTTCTCGGCCCTCATCGTCAGCAGCGACCTCGATGTCATTTCGACGGTTGCCGATCGAGTCGCCGTGCTCGACCGGGGCCTCCTCATCGGGATCGGTCCCATCGCCACGGTGTTCACCGACCCGCAGCATCCGTATCTCAGGTCGCTTGCCGCGGTGCATGACCAGCGGAGGCGGCAGAGCGGTGCCGCCTGAGCCTGCGGCGCTGACAAATGCGGCGTCGATCACGCTGTGGAGCGGCGGATACACCGCCTCGATGGGTGGCTCTGCCCATGGAATCGGGTTAGTCACCTGGGATGGCACCGAGCTTGTCTGGGGAGGGACTATCGCGGAGACGTCGTCGCCCTCCTGGCTCGCCCGGCAGGGGTCGACGCTCTATGCCGCCGACGAAGCCGCTGGCCTCGTCACTGCATTCCGCATCGAGAATGAATCCTTGCGGTTTATCGGCTCCGAAGCCACGAGCGGCCAGCACCCCTGCCACATCGCAATAATTGACGAGACCCTTGTCGTGTCGAACTATGGTGGCGGCTCGATCGATGTCATTCCGCTTGAGCGTGACGGCTCATTGGGGCGGCCGCTTTCACCGCTCAGCGCCCACGGATCGGGCCCGCGCCCTCAGCAGGAGGGTCCGCACGCCCACAGCACGCTCGCCGCGGCCCCTGGCGTCGTTCTCAGCGCCGATCTGGGCACGGATCACGTCCACGTGCATCACGGCAGCGCGCGGGCGCTGACGCGCGGCGGGTCGCTTAAGCTCCCGCCCGGCACAGGTCCCCGCGACCTCGTGGCGCTGGGCGAGCGCGTGCTTATGCTGGCCGAGTTTGGCTCGCGCATCTTCGAACTGACCACGGATGCCGTGGTCGCCGACGCGCCGATCGTGAGCGACCCAGACGATGCAGACCAGGCCGCTGGCCTCATTGCGGGCGCCGACGGGCGCTTTCTCTACGCCGGTTTGCGGGGCACTAACCGAATCGCCGTTGTTGATGCGGTGACGCTGCAGCCTGTGGGCTCTGTGCCGTCCGCGGGGGACTGGCCACGGCATCTAGTCGTGGTCGATGACGTACTGTTCGTCTCCAATCAGCGCTCAGACTCCGTTGCCGCATTCGTGATCGATGCCGCAACCGGAATGCCGGAATTCGCCGCAAGTACGGCGGTTCCGACCCCCACGTTTCTCGGTGACACGCGCGAGCGGTGACGCTCGATTTGGTGGCTGGTGATTCCTTGGTAAAGTAAACAAGCTGTTTCAGCGATCCTCGATAGCTCAATTGGCAGAGCAGCCGGCTGTTAACCGGCAGGTTGTTGGTTCGAGTCCAACTCGGGGAGCATTAGGCCCCCACCGTTCGCGGTGGGGGCTTTTGTGTTGCGGTGGACGGCGTGCGGTGCAACTATCACGATGTTCCGCTTTCTCGGCCCTGCAGAGCTCCTCTGCGGCGGTGTCTGGTTGATCTTGGGAGTTGTTGTGCAGTCCTGGCTGAGTGACGAATCGCTGGTTCCGAACTATGCCCTCGTGGGCGCCGGCATCCTTCTGGTTCTCGGCATTGCCGGCGTCGTGCTCTGGCTCGTCGCGCTGTCGTTGCGCCGTTCTACCGTCCGCCAGCTTGGGCAGGCCGACCGCGAGGTCATCGAGCTAGAACTCAGCCTCGCTGAGCAAACAGCCCGCATGCGCATGGCCCGCGAGCTGCAGGAGGTCGCGATTCATTCGATGGCGTCGATTCTGGCCGAGGCCGACGGCGCTCGATACAAGGGCGAGGCCGACCCAGCGGCCGCCGTGCGCTCTGCCACCGTTATCGCTGCGGATGCTCGCTCTGTTTTGGCCGATCTACGCCGCATTATGGCGATTGTGCGTCAGGGCGAGGCCGATGCCTCACCTCAGCCTGCGATCCGCACGGCTCGGGAGCTCTTCCGGGTCATGCGCGACGCGGGGCTCGATATCCGCTTCGAAGATATTGGCGACCGCTTCGATCTCAAGCCGGGGGCCGAGGTCGCGGTGTTCCGCATCCTGCAGGAGGCGCTGTCGAACTCGCTCAAGCACGGGGGAGAGGGCACCGAGGTTCGAGTCACGTTCCGTTGGTCGGGCGAGGGACTCAACGTGCTCATTGACGACGACGGGATCCGAGCATCCACTCGGCGTGATGGAGACGACCCTAATCGCGTTTCGCGCCGGGGTGGCTACACGATCGACGACGACGCTGCCGCCTTGACATCAACGCCAACGGGGCCCGGCATCACCGAGATGCGGGAGCGCACCGAGCTCTTTGGCGGGGTGTTCAACGCCTATGTCGTTCCCGGCGTGGGCTTTTCGGTCTCTGCAGCCTTCCCGGCGCTCCGCTCCGAGAATGGCGTGCCTGCCGTCAGCCGCTAGGCGTCGAGGTCGTCGACTCCTGGCATCCAGGTGAGGCCGGGCACACCCCAGCTGGAACGTTTGACCGCCTTCTTGGCGGCCTTGAGGTGCGTGTGCTCCAGCCGGTCGACATAGAGCACGCCGTCAAGGTGGTCGTACTCGTGCTGGAAGATGCGAGCAAGCCAGCCCTCGGCCACGATCTCGAACCGATTCTGGTCGAGGTCGGTGGCGCGCAGCATGATGCGGTCTGCGCGGCGCAGCGGATAGCGCTCGCCCGGCACAGAGAGGCAGCCCTCGGACTCGAGATCCTCGTCGAGCGGCTCGATTGCGAGCGGGCTCTGCCACAGTTCGGGGTTGATCGCGACGCCTCGGTGCTCCACGTCGTCCTCGTCCACCCAGCCAAAAACGAACAGCCGCAGCCCGATGCCCACCTGCGGGGCTGCGAGGCCGACTCCCGGCGCAGCATCCATCGTCTCGAACATGTCGTTGACGAGCGTCCTCAGCTCCGGAGTGAACTCCGTGACGTCGCGGGCGGGGGTATGGAGCACGGGGTCTCCGGTGATAACGATGGGAAGCACGGCCATTTGCCCAGAATATCCTGCGCGAGCCGGTAGGGTCGTTTCGTGCTGCCTGACATGACCCAACTCGCTGTGGAGAGTCTCACCCCTCTGCAGTATCTGGGAATCCCCGTCGCGCTTCTCGGCGCGGTGTTCTTAGCTATGGGTGCTCAATTGCAGCATCGCGGGGTGAGCAAGGTCGAGGCCAGCGAGCAGAGCATTGCAGAAGAAAAGGCCCGCTCCGAGGGAATGATCGAGCCCCTCGCCAAAAGCGCAGGGCTCGGGTTCCGCCAGATTGTGCTTCTCGCGCAGCGACCCTCCTGGCTCATCGGCACGGTCATGCTGGGTCTCGCCGTTGTACTTCAGCTCACGAGCCTCTATCTCGCGCCGATCACCCTCGTGCAGCCGCTCGGTGCCGTCGCGCTCGTCATCACGGCGGTGCTCAACGCGAGGGTCTCCAAGGTGCGGTTGGATGCCGTGAGCATCAGGGCCATCACGTTCTGTGTGGTCGGTGTCGCCCTTTTTGTGGGCGTCGCCGCGTTCACCACAGAATCCCATCGCGTCACCGATCGCCAGTTGTTCATCATTCTGGGCATCCTCGCCGTCGTAACCATCACGTTTGCGGTGGTGTTCGCCATCTATCGCGCCCGGTTTCGCGCGATTTTCTACATCTTGGGCGCCGGCATCCTCTATGGATTCGTGGCGACGCTCGCCAAGGTGGTGCTCGATCGCATCAAAACGGGCGATTTTGATTGGCTCGTCGTCGTGTGCGTTGTGGCGCTTCTCATCGCCACGGTGCTCGGCGGTTATTTTGTGCAAAATGCTTACTCGTCTGGCCCGCCCGACCTCGTCATCGCTGGTCTGACGGTGATCGACCCGATTGTTGCCGTAACGATCGGCATCACGGTTCTCGGCGAAGCGAGCAGCGCCCACTGGAGCGCCATCCTCGTTTTCGTCGTCGCCGGGGCTCTCGCGGTCAGGGGAGTCTTCCAGCTCGCGCGCCACCACCCTCAGTCTCGCGACTGAGGTAAGTTAGGTAATTGCTTCCAGCCTGAGCCTGGCACCCGGTTTGTCGCTCGGCACTCATCGCAAGGGATACTGACCCACATTGTCTGATACTTCCGCTGCTCCTCAGGGTGCTCAGGCACCCCTGAAGGTCCTCATCGGGTGCGATACGTTCCCCCCTGATGTCAATGGTGCCGCCAACTTCGCCTCCCGGCTCGGAGCCGGCCTCACCGAGCGTGGGCACGAGGTTCTGGTCGTGGCGCCCGCCTTCAATCGCAAGCACGGCAGATTCATGGAGGACCACGACGGTTCCCGGTTCGCGGTCGAGCGCCTCTTTTCTCTCCGGTGGTATCCGCACGACTGGCTGCGATTTGCCATGCCGTGGACGAGCCAGGCTAATGCCGCCCGCATTCTCGATTCGTTCAAGCCCGATGTCGTGCACATTCAGCCGCACATCCTGGTCGGGCGCGGGCTAGCGCACCAGGCGGCGAAGCGTGGCATCCGTGTGGTTGGCACCAACCACTTCATGCCCGAGAACATGATCGAGCACACACTCCTGCCTAAGTTCGTGCGCAAGACTGCCATCCGCATGGCGTGGAAGGATGCCTCCAAGACCTTCGCCCTGTGCGAGTCGGTTACGACTCCCACGCGCAAGGCGGCGGTCTTTCTCGAGAGCGAGACGGAGCTGACGGATGTCCACGCGATTTCGTGCGGCATCGACGCGAGCCTCTATTCGCAGAACATGGAGAAGCCGGCCGAGAATCGAATCGTATTCGTGGGCCGGGTCACGGGGGAGAAGCACATCGACGTGCTCCTGCGCGCTGTGGCGACGCTCGACCCGAGTCTCGACGTCAAGCTCGACATCGTGGGGGGCGGCGACCAGCTCTCTGCGCTCAAGCAGCTCGCTGTGTCACTGGGAATCCGCGACTGTGTCGACTTCACCGGCTATGTGAGCGATCAGGAGCTGCGGTCGATTCTGACGAGGGCGTCGCTCTTCGCTATGCCGTCGATTGCAGAGCTTCAGAGCATTGCCACGATGGAGGCAATGGCCTCCGGGCTCCCCGTCGTTGCCGCAGACGCGATGGCGCTTCCCCACCTCGTCCACGATGGCGAAAACGGCTTTCTGTTCACCCCCGGCGATGTCGCCGATCTCGCGGCCAAGCTCACGCGCGTGCTCGAGATGCCGTGGGAAGAGGTGCTCGCCCTGAAGAAGGCCAGCCTCAAACTGATCGTGCCCCACGACATCCAGCGGACCCTCACGACCTTTGAGAGCCTGTATCGTGGTGAATCGGTCACCGATCCGGCGACCGACGTGTCGCTCGGGGAA
>NZ_JBACFR010000056.1:0-34658 GCF_056262345.1 Homoserinimonas sp. | reverse complement strand
CGCCCGATTGGTACGAGATTCACGCCAAGAAACCTCTCAGCAGCGCCTCCGAACCCGCGATGTGCTCTTCCATGGCCCTGGTCGCCTCTTCGGGATTGCCGCGAAGGATCGCCTTCACGATGGCTTCGTGCTGCTCGTTCGAGTGGATGATGTTCGGCGCGAGCAGAGGGATGCCGTCGAGCAGCTCGTTTACGCGCATCCGAATGTCGGCCACCAAAGGAACAAGACTCGGTGAGCCGACGAGTTCAGCGATGAGAAGGTGCAGCCGGGAATCGCTGCGGCGATAGTCGGAAGGCTCCGCGGCAGAACACTCCTGAAGCGCCTGCCACAGGCTGTCGCGCTGGGGACCGGTCAATTCACTGAGCGCCGCCTGTCGCGCCGCCCCGACCTCGAGGATCGCGCGTAGCACGAGGGTGTCTTCGAGCTCGGGCCTGGGCACCGAACGTCGCGGGGCGACACCCTCCTCCGTTACGACCGGCGTGAGTTCGGGCAGCGCGTCCACAACAAATGTGCCGCCATAGCGCCCGCGCCGAGAAGCGAGGTAGCCGGCATCGGTGAGCGCGGCGATCGCGTCTCGCACGGTGTCGCGGCTGACCCCGAGCATCGTGGCGAGCACCCGCTCGGCAGGCAGTCGCTCCCCCGGGCCGATGAGCCCGAGCCGCACCGACTGGAGCAGCCGCTGCATCGTCTCCTCGAACACGTTCGCCGACCGCGCGGGGCGCAGAAGCAGCTCGGCGGCAAGCAGCTCCTGGGGCGCCTCATCGAGCGGCGCCCGCTCAGCACCGCCATTCGACTCCTCGCCATTAACCGCCATCACAGCGGGGTCACATACGCAGAGCTGATGCCGCCGTCGACCAGGAAGGTCGACCCCGTGATGAACGACGAGTCATCGCTCGCGAGAAACGCGACCGACGCCGCGAGCTCCTCGGGTTCGGCGAATCGACCGAGAGGGATGTGAACGAGTCGACGCTGGGCGCGCTCCTGGTCTTTGGCAAACAACTCCTGCAGAAGTGGCGTGTTGACGGGGCCAGGACACAGCGCATTGACGCGAATACCCTGACGCGCGAATTGAACTCCGAGCTCGCGGCTGAGGGCAAGCACTCCTCCTTTTGAGGCTGTGTAGGAGATCTGCGACGTGGCCGAGCCGAGCACAGCGACGAACGATGCCGTGTTGATGATCGACCCCTTGCCCTGACGCGTCATATGCCTCAGGGCCGCGCGGCAACACAGGTAGACAGACTTGAGGTTGACGTCTTGCACTTTCTGCCAGGCGGGCAACTCGGTCGTCTCGATCGAGTCGTCATCGGGCGGGGAGATTCCCGCGTTGTTGAACGCGATGTCCACCGAGCCATACGTCTCAGCCGCGGTGTCGAAGAGCGCATTGACCTGCTCTTCGTCCGTGACATCAACCCGCACGAACAGCCCACCTACTAGCTCGGCGGCAGCCTCCCCACCGACCGCATCCATGTCACCGATGACGACCGTGGCCCCTTCAGCGGCGAACCTCTTGGCCGTTGCTAGGCCGATGCCGCTCGCTCCCCCCGTGATCACGGCAACACGCCCCGCTAGGCGCTGCGTGAGGTTGATCGTCTCAATTCCCGACATGGCTATTCCCCTCTTAGACAACGATGGTTGGTCGATTTCAGTCGACAGCGATAAAAACGTTCTTTGTCTCGGTGAAGTTCAGTGGGGCATCCGGCCCCAGCTCGCGCCCGAGACCGGACTGCTTGAACCCACCGAACGGCGTGCTGTACCGAACGGATGAGTGCGAATTGACCGAGAGATTGCCCGACTCCACGGCCCGCGCAACCCGTAGGGCACGACCGACATCGCGGGTCCAGAGCGAACCAGACAGCCCGTATTCGGTGTCGTTGGCCAGCGCGATCGCGTCCGCCTCGTCGTCGAAGGGAAGCACCGTGACAACGGGCCCGAAGATCTCCTCCCGCACCGTGCGGTCATTACGATCTGGCGTAAGAACGGTCGGTGCCATCCAGAAGCCCGGGCCCTCCGGCGCGCTGCCCCTGAACGCAACCGGGGCATCGTCTGGCAGGTAATCGCACACGGAATCAAAGTGAGCGCGCGAGACGAGCGGCCCCATCTCTGTCGACTCGAGCATGGGGTCACCGACGGCGACGCCAGCGACGGCAGGTTCCAGTAACTCCATGAAGCGCTCGTAAGCACTGCGCTCCACAAGGATGCGGCTGCGCGCACAGCAATCCTGGCCGGCGTTCTCGAACACGCCATACGGCGCCTGCGCCGCGGCCTTCTCCAGGTCTGAATCCGCAAAAACGATGTTGGCGCTCTTGCCGCCGAGTTCGAGGGTGACGCGTTTGACCTGCTGTGCGCATCCGGCCATGATCTGTTTTCCTACGGCTGTCGACCCGGTGAAGACGACCTTGCGCACGGTCGGGTTCGTGATGAATCTCTCGCCGACGACCGATCCACGACCAGGCAGCACCTGAAAGAGCCCCTCCGGCAGGCCGGATTCGAGGGCGAGCTGGGCGAGACGGATGCTCGTGAGGGGCGTCCACTCGGCCGGCTTGAGCACAACGGCGTTGCCTGCGGCAAGTGCGGGCGCGAACCCCCACGCCGCAATGGTCATCGGAAAGTTCCACGGCGTGATCACGCCGACCACACCGAGCGGCTCGTGGAACGTCATATCGATGCCGCCCGCCACCGGGATCTGCTGGCCAAACAGCCGCTCGGGCGCCGCCGAGTAGTACTCGAGCACGTCACGAACGTGGCCGGCCTCCCAGCGCGCCTGACCGATCGGATGCCCGGAATTGCGCACCTCGGTGAGCGCAAGGTTCTCGAGGTCGCCGTCGACGGCCGCCGCAAAGCGCCGCAGAGCCCGCGCCCGGTCAACGGGCGCCACGGCGGCCCATGCCCGCTGGGCGACGGACGCGGCGGCGATCGCCTCGTCGGTCTGCTCCGCGCCCCAGTGCTCGACGGTCTCAACGACCGATTCATCCGCCGGATTGACTACGGTGTAGCTCATCGACCGCTCCCCTGTTCTCGCTGCTTGGCATGCTCACGCGCCGCCTCCACCAGCCCGGCAAAGAGCCGTCGGTCTTCGACGTTTTCTTCTGGATGCCACTGCACACCGATGCCAAACCCGTCGCCCTCGATCTCAACCGCCTCGATGACGCCGTCTTCGCTCCTGGCGGTGACGGTGAGCCCCGCCGCGACCTCATCGATGGCCTGGTGGTGGTAGACGTGGACCGAGAGCGGCTCCTCACCCTGTCGAAGCAGACGCCCGATCTGAGAGTCAGGCTCGACCGCGACATCCTTCCGACCGAATTTGCCGGGGGCAGGCTGATAGTCGTCGCTCCCCACAACGTCGGGAACATGCTGATGCAAGGTGCCCCCGAGCGCCACGTTGAGCATTTGAACGCCCCGGCAGATCCCCAAAAAGGGCACTCCGGAGGCAACCGCCTCGCTCAGCAGCGCGTCTTCCCACGCATCACGGTCATCCCTCGGCAGGCCCGTTCGTTCGTGGGGCTGCTGGCCATAGAGAGCCGGGTTCACATCGGCACCACCGGAGACGATCAGCCCGTCAAGTCTCGACAGCACTGCGCGGGCGATGCTCGGGGACGACGGCTGGGGCGGCAGCAGCACGGCGATCCCGCCAGCCTCGGTGACCCCGTCGATATAGACCTTGGGCAAGAACGCCGCCTGAACATCCCACACTCCTGTTTGGGCCTGTTCCAGGTAACTCGATATGCCAATGAGGGGAGGCGCTGCTGTGGCCTGGCCCCCCGGCGCGTGATCAGAGTCGTTCAAAGCCGCGAAACCTCTCCCAATCGGTGACAGCGGAGTCGAAAGCACGCAGTTCGACCCGCGCATTGTGCACGTAGTGATCGACAACGGCATCGCCAAACGCCGCCCTGGCTATCGTCGAGTGTTCGAACAGGTCGGCGGCCTCCCGCAGGCTGGTCGGAACACGGGGGGCGTTGCCGGTGTAAGCATTGCCCGTGGTCGGAGGCTCAAGTTCAAGCTCGTTGTCGATGCCGTGAAGGCCTGCGGCGAGCAGGGCGGCGACCGCGAGGTACTGATTGACGTCGGCACCAGGAACGCGGTTTTCTACCCGCAGGGCGCCAGGACCGCCGACCACGCGGAGGGCGCAGCTGCGATTATCGAGGCCCCAGGCCACGGCGGTCGGCGCAAAGCTCCCGTCAACGAATCGTTTGTATGAGTTGATGTTGGGGGCAAAGAACAGGGTGAGCTCCTGCATCGCCGCGAGTTGGCCGGCCACGAAGTGCCTGAACACCTTCGACATGCCGAACTCTTCGGCGTCGTCATAGAAGATCGCCTCGCCACCCTCGCGGCGGAGAGAGACATGGATGTGGCAGCTGCTGCCCTCTCGCTCATTGAACTTGGCCATGAAGGTGAGGCTCTTGCCATGGGCATCGGCTATCTCCTTTGCCCCATTCTTATAGACCGAGTGGTTGTCGCAGGTGGTCAGAGCATCGGCATAGCGAAAGCCGATCTCCTGCTGGCCTAGATTGCATTCTCCTTTGACTCCCTCGCAATACATGCCGGCCCCCTCCATGGAGCGTCGGATGTCGCGGAGCAGCGGTTCCATGCGCGTCGATCCCAGCATCGAATAGTCGATGTTGTAGTCGCTCGCCGGCGTCAGGTCGCGATAGCCGCTTGCCCACGCATCGCGATATGGGGTGTCGAACACGATGAACTCAAGCTCGGTAGCGGCGAACGAGACGAGACCCTGGGCGGCAAGCCTCTCGAGCTGACTGGTAAGTATCTGTCGCGGAGATTCGGCGACGGGTGTGCCATCGAGCCACTGCAGATCGGCCGTGACCATGGCGGTCGCAGTGAGCCACGGTGCGCGTCTCAGCGTTGCGAGGTCGGGGATCATGGCCATATCGCCGTAGCCACGATCCCAGCCAGAAATGGCATAGCCGTCGACCGTGTTGTTATCGACGTCGACGGCCAGGAGATAGTTGCAGCATTCGGCGCCGTGGACGGCGACCTCTTCGACGAAAAGCCTCGCCGATACCCGTTTTCCGACGAGTCGTCCCTGCATGTCGGTGAAAGCAACGATGACGGTATCGACATCGCCAGCCGCGACCTGCTCGTGGAGTTGCTCGAGGGAAAGGGGGGCGGATCGTTGACTCATGCGCGGCTCCCGTAACGGTGGCTAAACACAGCATCCCGCCCGCCAATGGGCGACATGCAGACCATTACAGCACACGCTGTGCCGATTCGAGCGTCGTCTCGCGCCAACAATGGTTGTTCCGTTCGGCCAATGAAAGCCCTATAGTCACCCCAACGAACCCACAGGCAGCTCGAAGCCCTGAAAGTCGCGGGCATGAGCACCGACGCAAAGGAAAACGGGATGACAAAAGACACCCTGCGAGTCTCGGGCGTGAAATATACGAGCGCTGCGAGCGGCTACTTCGAGAAACGCCAGCTCAAGCGTTCGGCGGGAGTCTGGGGGTTGTGGGGCCTCGCTGTCGCCGCCGTCATCTCTGGCGACTTCTCCGGCTGGAACTTTGGCATCGCCTACGCCGGGTTCGGGGGAATGCTCATCGCCTTTGCTCTTCTCGTCATCATGTATTACGGCATGATCTTCTCCATCGGCGAGATGGCGTCAGCGATGCCACACACGGGCGGCGCCTATTCGTTCTCGCGCGCGGCCATGGGTCCATGGGGCGGCTTCGTCACTGGGCTCGCCGAAACGATCGAATATGTGGCAACCACGGCCGTGATCGTGTTCTTCTCGGCGTCATATGCCGACGGAATCACGCAAGAACTGCTCGGGTTCAGCATGCCGCCCTGGGCCTGGTGGCTCATCCTCTACGCCCTCTTCATCGCGCTGAACACCGCGGGGGCAGCGATCTCGTTCCGCTTTGCGATCATCGTCTCGATCATCTCGATCGGCATTCTGCTGGTGTTCGCAGCCATGGCCGTCTTCTCTGGCCTCTTCTCGTGGGACAACCTGTTCGACATCGCGCCCGACGCCGGCCAGAGCGAGTTCTTGCCTCACGGGGTGCTGCCGATTCTCTTCGCCCTGCCCTTCGCGATGTGGTTCTTCTTGGGAATCGAAGAACTGCCGCTCGCGGCAGAAGAAGCTCACGACCCTGTGCGGGACATTCCCCGCGCGGGGCTCTGGGCCCGGGGAACGCTCATCGTCACGGGCCTGCTCGTGCTCTTTCTCAACACCGGAATCCTCGGGGCTGAGGTCACGGGAGCCGCGAGTGAACCGCTTCTCGACGGCTTCCGGGTGATCGTGGGCGACGAGCTAGCAGCAGTGCTCGCCCTGTTCGCTCTCGTCGGTCTCTTTGCCTCGCTGCAGGGCATCATGTTCGCCTACGGACGCAACATGTACTCCCTCTCGCGTGCCGGGTACTACCCCAAGTTTCTCTCCCTGACCGGCAAGCGGCAGACCCCTTGGGTGGCTCTGCTCGCCGGGGCGATTATCGGGTTCGTCGCGCTCTACGTGGTCGACTTTCTCGGCAGTATCGATGAAGAAGGGGCAGGTGCCGTAGCCGGTGCCATCGTGCTTAACATCGCCGTCTGGGGTGCTGTGCTCGCCTACCTGTTGCAGATGATCTCGTTCGTGATTCTGCGCAAGCGGTACCCCAACGCGAAACGCCCGTATCGCAGCCCATGGGGTGTGCCGGGTGCTGTCGTCGCAGCGCTGCTCTCCGCACTCATCTTCTTGGGATTCCTGCTCAACCCCGACTTCCAGCCTGCGGTTATCGCGATCGCCGTCGTCTACGTCGTCATGCTCATCGGCTTCGCCGTGTGGGGGCGCAACCGCCTCATCCTCTCTCCAGAGGAGGAATATGCGGTCTCGGGCGGCCTGCACGGCGACCCCCAGGCGGAGGGGTATGGAGGCACCATCGAGGACGAGTTGCTGGCGAAAGACGGCAGAGACTAACGGTCGGAAAGGGGCCGGGGCATCGCAGGCAGCGACACCCCGGCCCCACAATCGTGCATACTGACCCCGCACAGACGAAAGGTTAGTGATGTCACCCTCTGCCGAGCCATCCGGGCGAAACCGGGTCATTGACGACGCCCGCAACCGTGGGCTTTCGGTCGAGCTCGTAGAGCGTGGCCCGGCGGGCAGCCTCGCCGAAGCGGCCACGGCACTCGGCATCGACCCCTCCGACATCGTAAAAACGCTCGTGGTCAAAAAGAAAGACGGCACGTTTCTTTTTGCCCTCGTGCCCGGTGACCGGCAAATCTCGTGGCCCAAGCTGCGCGCGCTCGTCGGCACCAACAAGCTGTCGATGCCCGATCAGCACACGGCGTTTGAGGCGACGGGCTACGAGCGCGGCACCATTACGCCCCTCGGAAGCGCGACCGCATGGCCGGTCTACGCCGACGAGCGGATGAGCGGCAAACGCATATCGCTCGGTGCAGGAGAACACGGCGTGAGCCTATTCGTCGACGCCGATTCGCTGATCAGCGCTTTTCGCGCCATCGTGGCCGACCTCACCGACCCGATCGACTGACCGCGCGCACGCGGGCTACGTCTGCGCTGGCACCGCCGGCACAATGCAGGCGTCACCCTCGCAGGCGACCGCGCTGGGGTCTCCCAGCATGGTGAAGGGGCCGGAAGGAGCATCCACCTCGGGTGTTGTGCTCACTCTGCAGCCGCCTTCTCATCGCGCACCTGCTGGAGCACCTGGGCAAAGGTTGCGGCATCCTGGGCTCCCGAGACGCCATACTTGCCGTCGATCACAAAGAAGGGAACGCCCTGGATGCCGTAGGCAGTGGCCTGCGCGACATCCGCTTTAACCGCAGCAAGGTATTCGTTCTCCTCAAGCGAGCGCACGACATCGGCGCGGTCGAAGCCGAGTTCGGCCGCGATGTCGGCCAGATCCTCGACGCGGCCGACGTGCTCACCGTTGACGAAGTATGCCTTGAGCAGGCGCTCCTTCATCTCAAGCTGGCGGCCGTGCGCCTTCGCATAGTGAAGGAGTTCGTGCGCCTTGACCGTGTTGGTTTGGTGCACGGAGTCGTAGTCATAGTCGAGGCCAACCGAGGCCGCCACGTTTGTGACCTGCGTGAGCATCTGCTCGACCTGCGCCAGCGGCATGCCCTTGCGCTCGGAAAGGTATTCAGCGGGCGATCCGGCGAAGTCGACAGGGGTATCGGGGGCCAACTCATAAGAGTGGTACTCGACCTCGACGTCGCCGCCAAACTGCTGCGCGCCCGATTCGAACTTGCGCTTGCCGATGTAGCACCAGGGGCACTGCACGTCGGACCAGATGTCGACCTTGATGGGGGCTTTTGGCTTATTCGATTCGCTCACATCGACCCCAACGACAAGAGCGCCCGTGGCATTCCCGCCACGAGCGCTCTTGAGGGGTATGGCTAGCCGATGAGCTTCTCGGCGAGGTACCCGCGAATGCGATCGAGGGATACCCGCTCCTGCTGCATCGTGTCGCGCTCGCGCACCGTGACGGCCTTGTCGTCGAGGGTGTCGAAGTCGACGGTGATGCAGAACGGCGTGCCGATCTCGTCCTGGCGACGGTAACGGCGGCCGATCGCTCCGGCGTCGTCGAAGTCGATGTTCCACGACTTGCGGAGGTCGGCGGCAAGGTCCTTGGCCAGCGGCGACAGCTGCTCATTGCGGCTGAGCGGTAGAACTGCAGCCTTGACCGGAGCCAGACGCGGGTCAAGGCGCAGGACGGTGCGCTTGTCGACGCCGCCCTTAGCGTTGGGCGCCTCGTCCTCGTAGAACGCGTCGACGAGGAACGCCATCATCGAGCGGGTGAGGCCGAACGACGGCTCGATCACGTGAGGCGTGTAGCGCTCCCCCGTTGCCTGGTCGAAGTAGCTGAGCTCGGTGCCCGACGCCTTGCTGTGCGCGCCGAGGTCAAAGTCGGTGCGGTTGGCGACGCCCATGAGCTCGCCCCACTCTGAACCCTGGAAGCCGAAGCGGTACTCGAAGTCGATCGTTCCGGCCGAGTAGTGAGCACGCTCATCCTCTGGCACATCGAAGCGGCGCATGTTCTCGGGCTTGATGCCGAGGTCAATGAACCAGTTCCAGCAGGTCTCCACCCACTCCTTGAAGTAGGTGTCGGCCTCATCGGGCGCCGTGAAGTACTCGATCTCCATCTGTTCGAACTCGCGGGTGCGAAAGATGAAGTTGCCGGGGGTGATCTCGTTTCGGAACGCCTTGCCGATCTGGCCGATGCCGAACGGGGGCTTCTTGCGGGAGACCGTGAGCACATTGTTGAAGTTAACGAAGATGCCCTGGGCGGTCTCGGGGCGCAGGTAGTTGAGCCCGGCCTCGCTGTCGACGGGGCCGAGGAACGTCTTCATAAGCCCCGAGAAGAGCTGCGGCTCGGTGAACTGTCCGCGCGTTCCACAGTTGGGGCACGCGATCTCGCTCATGCCGTCCTTGGGCTCGCGCCCCTTCTTAGCCTCGAAGGCCTCGATCAGGTGGTCCTGGCGAAAACGGTGGTGGCATGAGGTGCACTCGACGAGCGGGTCAGTGAATGTCGCCACATGACCGGATGCCTCCCACACCTGCTTAGGAAGAATCACCGAGGAGTCGAGGCCGACCATGTCTTCGCGCCCACGCACGAAGGTCTGCCACCACTCGCGCTTGATGTTCTCCTTGAGCTCCACACCGAGGGGCCCGTAGTCCCACGCTGAGCGGGAACCGCCGTAAATTTCACCCGCCTGAAAGACAAAGCCCCGGCGCTTGGCCAGGGAGATAACGGAATCGAGGGGTGAGGCGTCGGCCACGTGATGCTCCAAAGGTCAGCCGCACTGGATGCGCGGTCGAAAGAAAGTGATACCCCCAGCCTAGTTGCCCGCGGGGTCTTCACCTGCCGAGGATCTCGGCGACCTGCCGCACATCGCTTTCGTCGTTCCACAGGTGAAACGCGGCACGTGCCCGACCGGCTCGACCCGAAATGCGCACCCCCGCCTGCGTGAGCTTGGCAACGTCGCTGCCATCGGTATCCGCCCACGTGACGATGGCCTGGTGTTGCTGTGCGATGCCCAGCAGATCGCACAGCTGGTCGCCGAGTGCGCTGCACCGCTGCCAGATCTCGGCGATATCGAGGTCGGCAAACATGCGGATTGCTGGCTCGGCACCGACCCAGCAGGGCCAGGCAGGCGAGACGTCGAACCGGCGTGCGTCGGGCGCCAGCGTCATTGCGGGGCCGTAGATGGACCCCCAAATCTGCTCGCCGGCGTACCACCCCGCCTGCACGGGGACGAGCTCGCGGGCGAAGTCGTCGCCAACCGCCATGAACGCCACCCCGCGGGGAGAGCAGAGCCACTTGTAGGCGTGGCACACGGTTGCATCAAATCGGGTCCCATCGACGGGATAGACCCCGGCAGCCTGGGTGACATCGCACAGTGTGAACGCCCCCGCACGCTGCGCCGCATCCTCGATGGCATCGACATCGGCCACCTCTCCCGTCTTCGATTGCACGAGCGAAAACGCGACAAGCCAGGTCTGCGGGCCGATCTCGCCCGCGATGTCGCGGAGCGGAACGCTGCGCACCCTCAGGTCGGAGCGCTGCAGAAAGGGAAAGACAATCGACGTGAAGTCGTTCTCAACACAGAGAATTTCGGCACCGCTCGGCGCCGAAAGCGCGACGACACTGGCCATGACCGACGTCTGCGACCCGATCGCCACCTGCTCGGGTGCGACTCCGATCAGCCGCGCAAAGTGCGCTCGAGTACTCTCCACGGTCGGCTCATAGCCCATGGGGTCACGCTGGCCCGAGTGCCACAGCTCTTGATCCTGCGCCATCGCAGAAACCGTGTCGGCGGTAGGAATACCCATCGACGCGGCCGCCAGGTAGCCCCGGGCTGCAGACGGAGCGAACTGGGCGATTGCCGCGCTGAGTTCGGGCGAGGGCGACAGAAGCATTGAGGCCATGCCCCCATCCTGCCCGTCCAACGGCCACGATTCGGCATTGGAATCTGCTAATTCGGTCGAGAAACGCCGATTTCTTGCACGCGGGCGACGGCAGTGCGCACTTCCGACGCCACCTCAGCCATCTGGCCAGCATCCGATTCGTGTCCGAGGGTGAAGCGCACGGCCGTGTGCGCCACATCGGGGGCGATTCCCATCGCGGTGAGCACGGTCGATGGGTCGCTCGACCCCGCTGCGCATGCGGAACCGCTCGACACGATCAACCCCCGCTGCTCGAGCTCCAGCAGCACGGCCTCACCGCTCGTGCCCTCGAAGCAGAATGATGCGGATGTCGGCAGCCTCAGCACGGGATGCCCGGTGAGCTGTGCACCCGGCACAGTGGCGAGAACGGCCTCGATGAACTGATCCCTGACCACACTCAGGCGAGCAGCAGCAACGGCACGATCCGCCTCGACGAGCGTCAGTGCGGTGGCGAGCCCTACGGCCCCCGCCACGTTCTCCGTGCCGGAGCGCCGGCCGCGCTCCTGACCGCCGCCGTGGATCAGCGGTTCGATCGGTGTACCTGCGCGCAGGATAAGCGCGCCGACGCCCTTGGGCGCGCCGAGTTTGTGGCCCGCGATGGTCACCGCTGTGGCCGGGAGCTCGCCCCGACCGAGACCACACCACCCCGCCGCCTGCACCGCATCGGTGTGGAAGTCCGCGCCGCGGCGCCGGGCTGCATCAGCAATGAGCGCGACCGGCTGCACCGTGCCCACTTCGTTGTTGGCGTACATGACGCTCACGAGCGTGGTGTCGGGACGCACAGCTTCTGCAACATCGTCGGCGTGAACCAACCCGTCGCGGTCGACCCCGATCTCGGTGACCTCGAACCCGTGCAGCCGGGCAAGGTAGGCGCACGACTCCAGCACAGACGGGTGCTCGATCGCTGAGACGACGAGGTGACGACCGCGCGGATTGGCCAGGGAGATGCCCTTGATCGCCAGATTGTTCGATTCCGTACCGCCGCCCGTGAAGATCACCTCGGCCGGTCGGCAGTCGAAGACCGAGGCGATCTGCTCGCGAGCCCAGAGGAGGGCTCGCGACGCCGATTCACCTACCGAATGATGGCTAGACGGATTGCCGAACTCGGTGCTGAGGTATGGCCACATTGCCTCCAACACCTCGCGGCGCACAGGAGACGTGGCGGCATGGTCGAGGTAGAGCGTCATCAGACCGTCACTCCACCGCGATGTCGAGACCGAGGTCGAGGGCCCGAACGCTGTGGGTCAGCGCGCCTACGGAGATGATGTTGACCCCCGTTGCCGCGATGTCTGCGACCGTTTCGAGGCTCACTCCCCCGCTGGCCTCAATAATCGCCCGGCCGGCGATCAGCGCCACCCCTTCGCGGAGCTGCTCGAGCGAGAAGTTATCGAGCATTATCGTGTCGATTCCCGCGGCCAGCACCGGCTCGATCTGTTCGATGCGATCAACCTCCACCTCGAAGTGCACCGTGTGGCCCACCCTCTCGCGGGCCTCCTTCAGCGATTCAGTGAGGTCACGCCCTCCCCGCGTCAGCACAGCGAGGTGATTGTCTTTGGCGAGCACGGCATCCGACAGCGAGAAGCGGTGATTGCTCCCGCCGCCGCAGCGCACCGCGTGGCGTTCGAGCACCCTGAGCCCCGGCGTGGTCTTGCGCGTGTCGACAATCGTCGCAGCGGTTCCCGCGACTGCCGCAACATAGCGTGCCGTCTCGGTGGCGATTCCGCTCATCCGCTGGGCCAGATTGAGGCCGACGCGCTCCGCCCGCAAAACCGCGCGAGCATTGCCGGTCACGGTCGCGAGCACGGCCCCCGCGCTGAACCTGTCGCCGTCGGCGGCATGCAGCTCGACGAGGGCATCCGGATCTGTCGCGAGCATCGCTGCGGCAAAGACGCCGATGCCCGCGAGCACTCCTGCCTCCCGAGCCACGAGCGTTGCCGTCGCTGCGGCGTTGGCGGGAATGAGGTTGTCGCTCGTCACGTCTCCCCATGGAGCATCCTCGGCGAGGGCACTGTTAACGACGGAACCGATTGCGGCGGGACTCAGCACGAGACAGCCACCTTTCTTGGGGCGGTGATCGTGGACATCAGCCAGCAGGCCTGGCTGCGAGCATGCGCTCAAGGGCGATCTTGGCGGTGGATGCGACCGCGGGTTCCACCGTGATCTGGTTGAGAACCTCGCCTCGCACGAGAGCCTCGAGCACCCAGGCCAGGTATCCGGGATGGATGCGATACATGGTCGAGCAGGGGCAAATTACGGGGTCGAGGCAAAAGATGGTGTGCTGCGGGTATTCGGCGGCGAGGCGCGACACCATGTTGATTTCGGTGCCAATCGCGAAGGTCGTCGCCTCAGTGGCCGCGGCGACCGCCTTGAGGATGTAGTCGGTCGAGCCTGCCTCGTCTGCCGCATCCACCACGGGCATGGGGCACTCGGGGTGCACGATCACGCGAACACCGGGGTGGTCGGCCCGCGCGCGGTCGATCTGGTCGGTCGTGAAGCGCTTGTGCACCGAGCAGAAGCCGTGCCAGAGCAGCACCCGCCCGTCGAGCAGTTGCTGCTCCGTATTGCCGCCGAGGGGCTTGTTCGGGTTCCACAACGGCATTTGCTCTGGCGTGATGCCCATCGCCTTCGCCGTGTTGCGGCCGAGGTGCTGGTCGGGAAAGAACAGCACCCGCTGCCCGCGTTCGAACGCCCACTCGAGCACCGTCTCTGCATTCGACGACGTGCACACGATGCCACCGTGTTGCCCACAGAAGCCCTTGAGCGCCGCGGATGAGTTCATATAGGTGACGGGAACTATCGGCTGGCGTCCCTGGGCGTCGGGCTCGGTGCCGTAGATGCGCTCCAGCTCGGCCCACGCCAAGGTCACCGAGTCGATGTCGGCCATATCGGCCATGGAGCATCCCGCTGCGAGGTTGGGCAGAATCACCGACTGCCCCGTCTGGGCCAGAATGTCGGCTGTCTCGGCCATAAAGTGCACGCCGCAGAAAACGATCGCCTCGGCCGACGGCACCGTTTGCGCAGCGTTTGCCAGTTGGAACGAATCGCCGACGAAATCGGCGTAACGGATGATCTCATCGCGCTGGTAGTGATGGCCCAGAATCACGAGCCGGTCACCCAGCACGCCCTTGGCATGACGGATGCGGAGATCGAGTTCGTCGGCAGACGCCGTGCGGTATTCCTCGGGCAAAACACCCTGGCGCGGCGCCCCCGTGGGGATGACATCGCTCATGGATGAACCGGGTCCATAGCCGGGCACCGCATCGAAGTTCCACGGTGATTCCACGAGGTCGGTCGTGCACAGGGCATCGCTCGAGGATGGCTTGCCCGTGAGGCGAATGCGCTGAATTGTGGTGTCGACTGAGGTCACGGTGGCTCCTGGCGGGTTGCGTCGCGATGCTGAGAATGCGCGTGGTGGGGGCGGGGGGGGGCTGGCTCGTTATGACAAAGACGGGGAGGCTGCGGGCGCGTCGAGCGGACTGCTGTCGACGAGACTCACGGCATCGTTGTAGCGGTATAGGCGTGGCGGCCGGTGGCGGCCCCCTGTGAGCACCTGGTCGGTGGCCACGACGCTGCCAGAGGCTTCGATCTGGCGGCGAAAGTTGGCGGGGTCAAGTTTTGTGCGCAGCACTGCCTCGTGCACTTCTCGCAGTTGGGCCAGGGTGAAGGTGTCGCCGAGCAGGGCGTGGGCGATGCGGCTGTATTCCATCTTGGTGCGCAACCGCCACAGGGCGTATTCCACGATTGTGGAGTGATCGAACGCGAGGCCTGGAACCTCATCGGCAATGAACCACCGCACATTGTCACCCTCGGCCACCCGGTCTGCTTCGCCGGCGTGCACGAGAGCCCAGTAGACGATCGAGACAACGCGGGCGCCGGGGGAACGATCGGGTTCGCCAAACGCATAGAGCTGCTCCAGATAGCGCGGCTCTAGCCCCGTGGTCGTCTTGAGGTTGCGCGCGGCGGCACCCGAAAGACTTTCGTCGGCGAGTAGCGGACCACCCGGAAGCGCCCAGCGGCCGAGAAACGGCTCACGGATGCGGCGAACCAGCGGAATCCACAGCCTGGGAGACCCGCCATCTGGGTCGGGCCTCAGTGCGAAGATCACGGTGGAGATGGCGAGACTGATCTCGTCGCCCATCTGCATCACCGCCGGAGGATTCTGTAAAGGTCACTGTGACCTGAACAGATCTTAGCATTGGGGGCGCCGATGCCCTGAAATGTGTCGGCGGCTGCGTCAGGCAGAGGGAGCGTCGATTGCGCCGCCGAAACGGCGGTTGCGCTGGGCATAGAGCGTGATCGCCTGCCACAGCTGTTCCCGCGTGAAGTCGGGCCACAACGTGTCGAGAAAGACCATCTCGGCATAGGCGCTCTGCCACAGCATGAAGTTGCTCGTGCGCTGCTCCCCCGAACTGCGCACAAAGAGATCCACATCGGGCAGTTCCGGCGCATAAAGGTTGCGGGCGATCAGCTTCTCACTGACGGCGGAGGGCCTAATCTTGCCTGCAGCCACGTCCTCTGCGATGCGGCGCACGGCATCCGTAATCTCGTTGCGACCGCCGTAGTTCACGCACATCGTGAGCGTGAGGGTGCTGTTGCCGGCCGTCAGCTGTTCGGCGAACTCCAGCTCTTTGATCACGGAGGACCACAGCCGCGGCCGGCGTCCCGACCAGCGAACCCGAACGCCCCAGTCGTTGAGCTGATCGCGACGGCGGTGCAGAACGTCGCGGTTGAAGCCCATGAGAAAGCGCACCTCCTCTGGAGACCGCTTCCAGTTCTCGGTGGAGAACGCATAGACACTCAGATGTTTGACCCCGACCTGGATGGCCCCAGCCACAACATCGAGCAGGGCTGCCTCCCCCGCCTTGTGACCCTCCACGCGGGTGAGACCACGAGCGTTAGCCCACCGACCGTTGCCATCCATGACCAGCGCGACGTGGTCGGGAACTGCTCCCTTGGGCAGATCTGGCGGATAGATGCCCGTCCAGTCAATCGGCTTGAAATCGACAGCATCGCGGTGCGTCTTAGAAACTCGGCTCATTCGGATGACCCTTCGGATGGCACCGACCGGCGCGCGACCGGCGCGGAACGGTCGACGTGTTCGAGCGAGCGAAGCTTGCGCTCCATGTGAAACTGCGCATAGGCGGCAACGATGCCACTGGCCTGAGACCGCGTGCGCTCGCTAGCGAGCTCGGCGGCCTCCCAATCGCCCGACAGCAGGGCGCTGAGCAGAGCGAGGGTATCGCGGTCGAGGCGAGGAGCGCCGGGGGGCGCAACCTCGTCGGCGACGACCCCACCCAGGTGCACGACGAACGCAGAGTGGGGCCCGGGGGCCCCCGTCATGGCGCAATCGACAAAGCTTGGCGACCAACCGGCGATTGCAAGGGCGCGCAACAGATACGAGTCGAGCGTGAGCCCAGACGGATGCTCCCGCCGGGCGAGAGAGCGCAGCGCACCCACCAGCAGCAGAAACTGCTGGAGGCTGCCCTCATCCTCCGTGAGCTTGTCTGCGGCCTCGACCATCGTGCTCGCCGCCGTATAGCTGCCGTAGTCGCTCGTGATCGCCGCCCCGTACGAGCCGAGGGACTCGGCCTGGGTGATCACGTCGAGCGTGCGCCCCTCGAAGAACTGCGCGTCGGCCACCATGAACGGTTCAAGCCGCGCGCCAAATTTGGAGGCGGTGCGCCGAACGCCTTTAGCCACCGCCCGGATCTTGCCGTGCTGGCGGCTGAGCATCGTAACAATGCGATCCGCCTCACCCAGCTTGTGGGTGCGAAGGACGACAACTTCGTCACGATAGAGGGGCACCCATCAAGTATCCCCCGCCGCGGGCCTGCCACCGTGAATGCCGCGTGCTACAACTACAGCATGGAGCAAGCCTTTTCGATCCCGCTCTGGGCGGATCTCATCGCCGTATCAGCCGGCTCCATCATGGGGGCCATGTACGCGGCGGGCTTCACGAGCCGCCGCATCGACCTTTTGGGGGTCGCTGTAATCGGCATCGTCACCGGCATCGGCGGCGGAATCATGCGAGACCTCATGCTCAACGAGCCTCTCGCGGCACTTCAGACGAACTGGTATCTGCCCGTCGCGGTCGCCACAGCGCTGATCGGCATGCTTCTCGAGCGCACATTTCACCGCTTGCGTCATGTACTCACCGCGGTTGATGCGCTTTCGTTAGGGCTCTTCGGCGCGATCGGCACAACAAAGGCCCTCGCCGTTGGCCTGCCAGCGATCCCCGCGATCTTTGTGGGGATGCTCGCTGCGGTCGGCGGCGGCGTTCTGCGCGACATGCTGCTCGCGACCCCGATCGCGATCATGCAGGTGGGGTCGCTCTACGCGGTCGCGGCCTTCTCGGGGGCAGGACTCATCGTGCTGCTCGAAACAGCAGGAGTCCCACCCCACATCGCCGCGCTCAGCGGCGTCGTTCTCACCTTTAGCGTGCGCATCCTGGCCGTGCTCTTCAACTGGAGCCTGCCCGAGCAGAGGCGCCTCACCCAACTGCCGCGACTACCCAGAATGTCGCTCGGCAAAGCGTGGCCCCGGCGCACCTGGCGCCAGAGCAAGCCGGGTGTCAGCGCGCCAGACGAAGGCTAGACGGAGGCAAGCTCGCGGTCGTCACTCGCCGTGCGAACTGCCCGGTTCACGGCTGAGACGATGGCCTTGAGAGACGCCGTCGAAATATCGGGGTCAATGCCAACACCCCACAGGGTGCGACCATTAACGCTCAGTTCGACGTACGCCGCGGCGAGGGCGTCGCCGCCCGCGCTCATGGCGTGCTCCTGGTAGTCGTACAGTGCGACATCGATGCCGCCCTTGTCGCGCACGATCTTCAGGAACGCGGCGATCGGGCCGTTGCCGGTGGCTTCGACCTCGCGCACTTCGTCGCCCGCACGGAGCTTGACCTGCAGCGCAACGGAGCCATCCATGTCGCTCGAGGTGCTCGTGCGCAGAATCTCGAACCGACCCCACTTTTGCTCGGCGTCATCAGCGGGCAGGTATTCATCTCCGAAGATGTCCCAGATCTGGTCGCTCGTGACCTCGCCACCCTCGGCATCGGTCTTCGCCTGCACTACGCCACTGAACTCGATCTGCAGCTTGCGAGGGAGGTCGAGTGCGTGGTCGGTCTTGAGGAGGTAAGCGACGCCGCCCTTGCCCGACTGTGAGTTGACGCGGATAACCGCCTCATAGCTGCGACCCAGGTCTTTGGGGTCGACCGGCAGATACGGGACCGCCCAGGTGAGGTCATCGACCGAAACACCCTTCTCGGCGGCCTCGGCCTCCATGGCCTCGAAGCCCTTCTTGATGGCGTCCTGGTGCGAACCGCTGAATGCCGTGTAGACGAGGTCGCCTGCCCACGGGCTGCGCTCAGGGACGGGGAGCTGGTTGCAGTGCTCCGCCGTGCGCTTGATGCGGTCAAGATCGCTGAAGTCAATCTGCGGATCGATGCCCTGCGTGAACAGGTTGATACCCAGAGCAACGAGGTCGACATTGCCGGTGCGCTCACCGTTGCCAAAGAGGCAGCCTTCGATGCGGTCTCCGCCAGCCATGTAACCGAGCTCGGCCGCAGCCACTGCTGTGCCGCGGTCGTTGTGGGGATGAAGGCTCAGAATTACGTTCTCGCGGTGGTTAAGGTTGCGAGACATCCACTCAATCGAGTCTGCATAGACATTGGGGCTCGCCATCTCGACCGTGGCGGGCAGGTTGATGATGACCTTGCGCTCCGGGGTCGGCTCAAGCACTTCGAGCACCTGGTTGCACACGTCGACGGCAAACTCGAGCTCGGTGCCCGTGAAGCTCTCGGGCGAGTACTCGTAGTAGATCTCCGTGCCCTCGGCGATGGATTCGGCCGCGCGGCACAGCCGGGCACCCTCAAGCGCGATGTCGATGATTCCCTGCTTGTCGGTGCGAAAAACCACGTCGCGCTGCAGGATGCTCGTGGAGTTGTAGAGGTGAACGATCGCCTGCTTGGCACCCTTGATCGACTCGTAGGTGCGGTTGATCAGGGACTCACGGGCCTGGGTGAGCACCTGAATCGTCACATCATCGGGAATCAGGTTCTCTTCGATGAGGCTGCGGACGAAATCGAAGTCGGTCTGGCTCGCCGAGGGGAACCCGACCTCGATCTCCTTGTAGCCCATCTCGACGAGGAGTTCGAACATGATGCGGTTGCGCTCGGGGCTCATCGGGACAATGAGGGCCTGGTTTCCATCGCGAAGGTCGACGGCGCACCAGCGTGGTGCCTCCGTGATGCGCTGGGCCGGCCACGTGCGATCGGGCAGATCGACCGCAATCATCTCGTGGAATGGGCGGTACTTGTGGATCGGCATACCCGAGGCTTTTTGTGTGTTCTTCATGTCCTGTAGTTCTCTCTCGCTTGATTCGGTCAGCCGACGACGAACACCGCGACGAGGGAGGCCTGGAACTAGGACTCGTCGCGGCAGCTAAGGAGAAGCAGACCGAACAGCACGAACTCAGGTTATCACCCCTTTTTGCGCCGTTATCAAATCGAGAGGGCAACCCGGCGCGCCCGCCGGGTTGCCCTCCCCTCTCGGTCAGTCGGCGGCGAGGGCCAGCACCGGAGTAACCGATGTGGCCTTGCGTGCCGGGATGTGAGCCGCGGCGAGCGTGAGCAACGCGGACCCCACAGCGAGGACGACGACGAGGAGCCACGGAACGGTGGGCAAGACGAGTCCGGGGCCGCCGAACATGCTGCCCAAAAGCGACTGCGCACCCGCCCAGCCATACAGCACACCAAGCACGAGACCGATTCCCACACCCGTCACCGTGAGCTGAGCGCTCTCGGCCACGACCATCCCGCGCACCTGCCGCCCGGTAAAGCCCAGGGCCCTTAGCAAGCCGAGCTCTCTCGTGCGTTGAATCACGCTCAGCGAGAGGTTGTTGATCATTCCGAACGCCGCGATGACCGCAGAGAAGCCGATGAGTGCCGTGAAGATCGCCATCGTTATGGCAATCACGTCGTCGGTTCCCGCATAGGCCTCTGGCTCGTTCTGCTGGGCGGCCGCGATCATGTCTGCGTAGCCCTGTGCCGCGACGGAGAACGTGGTGATGAGGGTCACGCCAATGACCAACCCGATCGTCGTTCGCGCACTGCGCTCGGGATACCGCGTGCTGTTCTCCGCCGCCATCTGAGCGGATGCCGACGACCCAAACCAGCGGCCGGTGAGACGCAGAAGCGGAGGAATAACCAGGTGAGCGCCGATGACGACACCAGTGAACGAGGCGATTCCGCCGAAGAACGCGACGATGAAGCCGAGTCCGTTAACAAGCCCGAGAACCACACCGACGCCGAGCGCGATAAGCCCTCCGAAGAAGAACAGCGCTGCGACACCATTGCGCACAGGGCGGCGCCGCGTCTCTTCGCGTGAGCGCTCCTGCGCGGCACCCGTCGCCTGGATCGGGGTCACGACCAGAACCCGGCGCGAGCCGACCCACGAGGCACCCCACGTCGCAACAACCACAACACCTGCTGGCATAACGATGAGCGGGTCGATGGCGCCGTAGTCGAGGTCAGGAACCGCCCCTGTGGCCCGCGCCAGCTCGAGCGCGGCGGTAACGATCACGAGGCCGACCGCTGCGCCGATAGCCGCACCCACCGCCCCGACCGCGAGACCCTCTCGCGCAACCGAAAGACGCAGAGTCTTGGCCGTCGCGCCGACAAGTCGCATGAGGGCAATCGTTCGAGTGCGGCCCGCGATGATCGTGGCGAACGTGTTGGCCGTCACGATCGAACCGACATACACCGCGATCAGGATGAAGACGGAGGCCACCATGGCCAACGCCAGCTGAACCGAATTGCGAGCCGAGATGTCGTTCTGCGCCACTATTGCCGTGAGATAGCCCGTCGTTTGAATAAGGCCGACCCCGAAGGCGGCGCTCAGCGCCGTGACGATGAGACTCGATGTGTGGTCTTTGAGTCCACGGCTGTGCGATGTCGAGACCGTCACTTGGCCAACTCCATGCCGAGCATGAACGAGCTGATCTGCTCGGGCGTGCTTCGCCCGTGCTCGGCCACAAGTCGACCATCGGCAAGAAACACGATGCGGTCGGCATAACTTGCCGCGATGGGGTCGTGGGTCACCATGGCGATACTCTGCCCATACCCCGTGCACGCCGCGGCGAGCAAGGCCAAGACCTCGCGGCCCGTGCGCGAGTCGAGGTTGCCCGTTGGCTCGTCAGCGAAGATTAGGTCGGGGCGGGTCGCCAGGGCACGGGCGATAGCGACGCGCTGCTGCTGCCCTCCCGAGAGCTCATGAGGACGGTGCGTGAGCCGTGGCGAAAGCCCGAGCGAGTCGATGAGGTCATCGATCCACTTCTTCTCCTGAATAGTAGGGCGGCGGCCATCGAGCATGAACGGAAGGTGGATGTTGCCGCTTACGTCAAGGGTCGGCACCAGGTTGAAGGCCTGAAAGACGAATCCGATGCGCCGTCTCCGTAGCAGGGTCAGTTCGGTGTCGCCTAGGCCCGTTACCTCGGTGTCCCCGATCCAGGCGGAGCCCGACGTTGGTGAATCTAGGCCAGCCATGATGTGCATGAGAGTTGATTTGCCCGATCCGCTGGGCCCCATGATGGCGGTGAATTCACCGCGGCGAAGCTCGAGCGTGACGCCGTCGAGTGCCGTAACGGTCGTTGCTCCTGATCCATACGCCTTGGTGACGCGCGAGACGCGTGCTACTGCCGCGGATGATTCGGTGCGCGACACATCGGAAGGGCCGGAATTGGCAGGTGTGATTGTCATAGCCCCACGCTATTTTTTGCGGGGCCTCCGGGGCATCGGGCTCAAGTAGCCCCCGCATCCCTCTGCAGGATGACCTTGCGGCGCCGGCGTACATCTCTGGCCACCGCGAACCTCTGGCTATCAGTTACCCGTGAGCTCGTGCTCGAACGCGTAGACAACCAGCTGCACGCGATCGCGTAGCGACAGCTTGGAAAGGATGCGACTGATGTGTGTCTTGACGGTCGCCTCGCTAAGAAACTCCTGCTGCGCGATCTCGGAGTTGCTCAGGCCACGCGCGGCCAGCACGAAGATGTCGCGTTCCCGTGAGGTGAGGTTCTCGAACTCTGCGGGGGTCGCCGTGACCGCTGATGCCCCGCTAAAGTGCTCGAAAAGCTCACGAGTCGCCGAAGCTGCGATCACGGCGTTGCCAGCGTGAACCGTGCGAATCGCGGCAAGCAAAAATTCTGGGTCGGCGTCTTTCAACACGAAGCCGCTTGCGCCGCCTCTAATTGCCCGGGTCGCCGCTTCATCCAGATCGAATGTCGTGAGCACGATCACCCGAGGAGTGGCCGAGCCGTTCTTCGCGGCGTTCGCCACAATCTCGGCGGTCGCATCAATGCCATCCATGATCGGCATCCGGATGTCCATGAGCATCACGTCGGGCCGCTCGGCCAGGGCGAGGGCGACACCTTCTTGGCCGTTGCTGGCCTCCCCCACGAACTCAAGGTCGGGCTGTGACGAGACCAGCATGCGGATGCCAGCACGAAAGAGCGACTGGTCGTCGACAAGCGCCACTCTGATCTGATCGGTCATGACGACTCCTTGAGGGTGCGAGCGGTGGGGGTCGGCACCGTATGGGGCAGCGCAAGCGACACCACGAAGAGACCGGACTTGGGCTGGGCGGTCAGGTCGCCGCCGGCAAGCACAGCTCGCTCCCGCATTCCCGCAAGGCCGTGGCCGAGTGGCGGAGCCAGCTGGGCATCAGCGCGCATGTGGTTGGTCACCGTCACGTGCAGACCGAGCGGCGACCAGGCGATCTCCAACTCGACAGGCTGGTCGACATCCCCGTGGCGGAGCGCATTCGTGAGGGCCTCTTGGATCACGCGATACGCGGCGAGCTGCTGCCCCTGCGCCAGGGGCAGAGGTTCACCGGTCTCGCGAACCTCGATGGAGAGGCCCGCCTGGCGAAGTTGCCCCACGAGCCGGTCGAGATCGGCAAGGCTCGGCTGCGGCCCCTCGGCCTGATTGTGGCGGAGCTGCGAAAGCAGCAGGCGAACATCGCCGAGAGCCTCTCGCGCGGTCGAAGAAATGGTTGTCAGTGCACCATCGACAGCGGTGGGGTCTGTGAGCCTCGCGTAGCGGGCGCCGTCTGACTGCGCAATCACGACCGCAAGGGAGTGCGCGACGATGTCGTGCATGTCCCGCGCGATGCGGTTGCGCTCCTGTTCGACAATGACCTCACGCTGAGCGATGCGCTGCTCTGCCTCGGCCTTAGCCTGGGCCGACCTGCTCTCGCCAGCGAGGCGCCGCGTGCGCGCAAGGAGCCCGAGCGTCCAGCTGAGTCCGAGACCCACGAGCGCGAAGATCAGGATGCCCGCGAACACCTGAACCACTTCGTTCAGCGGCGCGCCCATGAGAAAGACGTCGATCGTGAGATAGATCGCGATCACGAGGGAACCCGCTATCGCAGAAACAAGCCCGACCCACTTGAGAACCCGGCCGCCATAGGCCGCTGTCGTGAACAACACTGCGAGGATCGCGAGGTTGGAGACGTCGGGGTCGAGCTGGGCCACGAGCTGAAAGCCAGCGCCTACCCAGGCCACAATCAGAGCGAGCGCAGGGCTCGCCCGGCGCAGGGCAAGCGCCGTCGCCATGATGATGACGACGACATACATCGCCGGCTCGGCCACCGTGATCGCCAGCCGCAGCAGAACGCACAAGACGGCCAGCGAAATATCGAACACCAGCTGGCGCCTGGTCACCTCCCGAAAGAGATTCACGCCGCTAGAAGCCGAGCCGGCCGAGCTGCTTGGCGTCGCGCTGCCACTCCTTGGCCACCTTCACCCGGAGGGAGAGAAACACCTTGCTGCCGATGAGAGGCTCGATCTGCGCCCGCGCCCGTGCGCCGACCTCGGCGAGACGGGAGCCCTTGTGGCCGATGATGATGCCCTTCTGGCTGTCCCGCTCCACGAACAGGTTGGCGTAGATCTCAACGAGCTCTTTGTCGTCTCGCTCGATGATGTCGTCGATCGTGATGGCAATCGAATGAGGCAGCTCGTCTTGAACGCCCTCAAGTGCTGCCTCGCGAATGAACTCGGCAATGCGGTCTTCCATCGCCTCTTCGGTGACGGTCTCGGCCGGGTAGAGAGGCGGGGATTCTGGAAGCAAGGCGATCAGTTCCTTGGTCAGAACATCCAGCTGGATGCTCGTGAGCGCCGAAACGGGGATGATGGCCTCCCAGTCGCGCAGCTGAGAGACAGCGAGCAACTGCTCTGCGACGGATGCCTTTGAGGCCGCATCCACCTTGGTGACAATGGCGACCTTCTTGGCGCGGGGAAACGAATCTAGCTGCTCATTGATGAAGCGGTCGCCCGGGCCGAGCTTTTCGTTGGCGGGCACGCAGAAGCAGATCACATCGACCTCGCCGAGCGTGTCTTGCACGACAGCGTTGAGGCGCTCGCCCAGGAGTGTGCGGGGGCGGTGCATGCCGGGCGTATCGACCAGGATGAGCTGGCCAGATTCCTTGTGCACAATGCCGCGAATGGCGCGGCGGGTGGTCTGCGGCTTGCTGCTCGTGATGGCGACTTTCTCGCCGACGAGTGCGTTGGTGAGCGTCGACTTGCCGACGTTGGGGCGACCTACAAAGGTCACAAAGCCCGCACGGTGCTGGGTGTCGGTCATGGGGTGTAACTCTCGCTCTCGCTGTCAGATTCTGTGTCGCTCTCGGAGCCATCATCGCGCACGACCCGGGTATCGGGTTCGGCAATGAGGGTGACAAGGCGTTTGCGACGGCCGTCGGTTCTCTCGGCCGTGAGGGTGACTCCGTAGACGTGGACGGTATCCCCCGGCTCTGCGAGCCTGCCCAGCGCCTTGGTGAAAAGCCCGCCGACCGAGTCAACATCGTCGTCATCAAGGTCAAGGTCAAAGAGCTCTCCGAGCTCGTCGACAGGGAGCCGAGCGGCGACCCGAAAGCGGCCGTCACCGAGATCCTTGACCTCCTGGAGCGCCCGGTCGTACTCGTCAGAGATATCGCCGACGAGTTCCTCGATCAGGTCCTCCATCGTGACGAGCCCGGCGATTCCGCCGTATTCGTCCACGACCATCGCAAGATGGTTCGATTCGAGCTGCATCTGGCGCAAGAGGTCGTCTGCCTTTTGCGATTCCGGCACAAACAGCGCGGGGCGCACAAGCTGAGCCGTCGTGAGCTTGGTGAGGTCGGACGGCCGCTCATGACTGAGACGGGCAACGTCGCGAAGGTAGAGAACCCCGAGCACCTCGTCGACATCTTCGCCCACGACGGGGATGCGCGATACGCCCTTGCCAAAGAACAGCCCCAGGGCTTCCGCGAGAAGCGCCGTCCCCTCGATCGTCACAGCATCGGTGCGGGGCACCATGACCTCGCGCACGACCGTCTGGTTGAACTCGAAGATCGAGTGGATCAGCTCTCGGTCTTCTTCTTCAAGCACGTCAAGCGCGGTTGCCTCGTCAACCATGCTCAGCAGCTGTTGTTCGGAACTGAATGTTGCCGTCTTGGGACGCCCCGGCGTGACCCTGTTGCCCACCGCCACAAGCGCAGCCGCGATCGGCCCCAGCAGCACCCTCAGCGCATGAACCAACCACGCAGTCGCAATCACAATGGGGCGCGCATGTTCCCGCCCCACGCTGCGTGGGCTAGAACCGACGAGCACGAACGACGCGATGATCATGACGAGTGCCGAGCAGATGAGGGCAAGCCACCACTGATCGATCACGGTCGTGAAGCTCATCGTGACCAGAACGGCAGCTGTTGTCTCTGCCGAGATGCGCATGAAGTTGACCGCGTTAAGGTGCGGGCCAATGTCGGCGGCGATCGCCAGAAGCGACTTCTCGCTGCGGGATCCCTGTGCCATCTCCTGCAGGTCGTTGCGGGAGAGCACACCCAGGGCGGCGTCTGCTGCCGCCAGCAGTCCGCCGAACGCGACGAGCACAACGGCGACCATCGCAAAGATTACGGTCATCGCGAGCTCCGCAGCTCAGATGAATCTGGGCGGTTCATCACTGAGAGTCGCGCTCCTGCACGGCAAAGCCGGCGAGAATGTCGCGTTGCAGGCCGAACATTTCGCGCTCCTCATCAGGCTCGGCGTGATCGAAGCCGAGCAGGTGAAGAATGCCGTGGGTGGTGAGCAGCAGCAGCTCGTCCATGAGGGTGTGTCCGGCCGTTTCGGCCTGCGACTGCGCGACCTGAGGGCACAGCACGACGTCGCCGAGAAGACCAGCGGGGGTAATGGCGTCTTCTGTGCCAGGCCGGAGCTCGTCCATGGGAAAGCTCAGAACATCCGTCGGGCCCGGCTCGTCCATCCACTGCACGTGGAGCTGCTCCATGGCTGCCTCGTCGACCAGCACGATCGAAAGCTCGGCGTCGGGATGCACGTGGAGCTCGTCGAGCGCGTAGGTCGCCAGGCGCTGCAGGGCGGTCTCATCGACCTCCACAACCGACTCGTTGTTGATCTCGATGCTCATAGTGCACTCTCTCCGCGCCCTGTGGCGTCTCGTCGGTCTGCGCGAACGCGCTGCCGGTCTTCGTCGTACCGGGTGTAGGCATCCACGATCTGGGCTACCAGCGTGTGCCGCACGACATCGTCGCTCGTGAGGTACGAAAAATGGATGTCGTCAAGGGTGTCGAGCACCTGCGTCACGAGAGTGAGACCACTCGTGCCCGTTGGCAGGTCGACCTGCGTGATGTCGCCCGTGACGACCATGCGCGACCCGAATCCGAGACGCGTCAGGAACATCTTCATCTGCTCCGGCGTGGTGTTCTGCGCCTCGTCAAGGATCACGAAGGAGTTGTTCAGCGTGCGCCCTCGCATATAGGCCAGCGGGGCGACCTCGATCGTGCCGATGGCCAGGAGCTTGCCCACGACCTCCGGGTCCATCATCTCGTTGAGCGCGTCGTAGAGGGGTCGCAGATAAGGGTCGATCTTGTCGGTCAGCGAGCCGGGCAAAAACCCAAGACGCTCACCAGCTTCGACGGCAGGCCTCGTGAGAATGATGCGGTCGACCTCCTTGCGCTGCAGGGCCTGCACCGCCTTGGCCATCGCCAGGTAGGTCTTTCCCGTGCCGGCGGGGCCGATGCCGAAGACGACGGTGTTTTCATCGATCGCATCGACATACGCCCGCTGCCCTGAGGTCTTGGGCCTAATGCTCTTGCCCCGGCTCATCAGAATCGTCTGCCCGAGCACATCCGTCGGCCGCTCGCCAGAGCTGCCCGCGATGATGCGGGCAGACTCGGTGACGTCACGATCGGTCAACTCGTGGGTCTCGCCAGCCAGAGCGAGAAGCTCCTCGACAAGCGTGTTGGCTGCGCGAACCTGTGCAGCTGGCCCCTCAAGCGCGATCTCGTTGCCACGAACGAAGACCGAGACAAGCGGATGCTGATCCTCGATCGTACGCAGCAACCGGTCCTGCGGCCCCAGGAGGTCGACCATCGAGACCGTATCGACATGGATCACCGTGCGAAGCGAGTCATTGCTTGCTCCGCCGGTCCGTGCAGTGTCAGTCGCCAAGGGAGCCTTCCGAGAGGGTGCCGCCCAAAACGTGAGCGTGCACATGGAATACGGTCTGGCCGGCGCTCTCGCCGGTGTTGAATACGAGGCGGAACTCGCCTCCACAGTGCTCATCCGCCAGGGCCTGCGCCGTCGCAACCATCTCCGCGAGCAGGCTCGGATCGCCGGCCGCAAGTTCTGCAACGTTGCGGTACTGCGGGTCGCGGGGAATCACCAGCAAATGCACGGGCGCCTTAGGCGCAATGTCGCGAATGGCGATAACACGCTCGCCGTCGAACACGACATCGGCAGGAATTTCACCGGCGATGATGCGGGAGAAGATCGATGGTTCGGCTGCGGCAGACATGCCACAAGCTTAAGCGCAAACGCCTCAGGGCGGTGGCTACCAACGACCAAGCTGCGCATTGAGCACGGCGATCGCGGCAGGCCCGGCAGTGCTGGTGCGGAGGATGCCGTCGCCGAGCTTGACGAGAACAGCGCCTGCTTCGCGCAGGCTCGAGAGTTCGCCATCAGCGACACCCCCCTCAGGGCCCACGACCAACACGATCTCGTCGTGCCTCTCAAGCTCATCCCTGCTGAGCTCCGTGAGCCGCCTCTCCGCGGTCGGTTCAAGGACCAGGATGAGCGCGCTGCCACCCCGCACCGCCAGTTGTTTGGTCGTTGCCACCTCGCCAACGGCGGGCACCCACGGGCGCATCGACTGCTTGCTCGCCTCGCGCACGATCGAATGCCAGCGTTCCCTGCCCTTGGACGCCTTGGCGGCATCCCAGCGAACGATCGACCGCTGAGCCGCCCACGGAATGACGGTGTCTACCCCGAGTTCTGTCGCCGACTGCACCGCGCTCTCATCCCGCCCGCCCTTGGCGAGGGCTTGGGCGAGAACGAGCGCCGGTGTCGGCCGAGGAACCTGCGTCACGGTCTGCGCGACAACGCTCAGCAGATCGGGCCGAGCCTCGGTCACCTCACCGGTGACGACGAGACCTGCCCCGTTGCCAATCGACAACGACTCCCCGACCCGGATGCGGCTCACGCTGACGGCGTGCTTTGCCTCGGCGCCCGTAATCGACACTGTCGCGCCGACGCTGGCAGAGGCGAGGGATTCTGCGAGGTAGAAGTGCGCCATCTACAGGTTGAGGAACCGGTCACGGAGCTTCTGAAAGAGTCCCTGCTGAAAGTGCGACAGGTGCGGAGGCACGGAATGCTGCGAACGGGCAAGCTCCTGCACGAGTTCGCGCGACTTGGAATTGAGCTTGGTCGGGGTGAGTACTTGAACACCGATCTTGAGGTCGCCGCGGCCAGCACCGCGGAGGTGCGTGATTCCGCGGTCCTTGACCGTAATGACCTCGGCGCTCTGCGTTCCCGGCTTGACCTCGACCTCGACAGGGCCATCGAGCGACTCAAAGACGGCGGTCGTGCCAAGAATGGCATCCGTCATCTGCACCTCAAGCGTTGCGAGCAGGTCATCGCCATTGCGGCTAAAGACATCGTGGTGGCGCACCTTGATCTCGAGGTATAGGTCGCCGTTGGGGCCTCCGGCAGCGCCGACCTCCCCCTGACCAGGCATCTGCAAGCGCAGCCCCGTGTCGACTCCGGCGGGAATGTCTACGGGGATACGGCGACGGGCACGAACGCGGCCCTGGCCGGAACACGTGGGGCACGGGTTCGGAATGACGGTGCCGTACCCGCGGCACGTTCCACACGGGCTCGAGGTCATGACGTTGCCGAGCAGGCTGCGCACAGAGCGCTGGATGAGGCCGCTACCACCACAGATGTCGCATGTGGCGAGGTCGGTGCCCGGCGCACAGCACGAGCCGCCGCACGTCTTGCAGGTGACTGCGGTATCGACCTCGACCTCGTGCTGCGTGCCGAAGATCACATCGGCGAGCTCGATCTCGACGCGGATGAGCGCATCCTGGCCGCGCTCCGTACGGGAGCGCGGCGGGCGGGTTCCGCCCCCACCTCCGCCGAAGAACGTCTCGAAGATGTCTCCGAAACCGCCGAAGCCACCGCCACCGAAGCCCTGCTGGCCGCCCATGTCATAGGACTGGCGCTGCTGAGGATCCGAAAGAACGTCGTAGGCGTGCGTGACCTCTTTGAAGCGTTCCGATGCGTCGGGGGCCGAATTCACGTCGGGGTGCAACTCACGCGCAAGCCGACGGTAGGCCTTCTTGATCTCCTCGGGGGTTGCCGAGCGCTCGACGCCCAAAACTTCGTAGTGGTCTGCCAATGTTGTTCCTCAATATGATCGTGCGAAACCGACCGGGGTCGGTCTCCTCTGGAGAAGTCTTAGTTGTCGCCGAGAAGCTTGGATAGGTAGCGCGCTACAGCCCGAACCGCCGTCATGTTGCTCGAGTAGTCCATGCGGGTTGGGCCCAGGACCCCGAGCTGAGCCAGCTCGCCGCCCGAAGCAGCGTACCCGGAGCTCAGAACGGATGCCTCGGCGAGGCCGTACTGTTCGTTCTCGCGCCCGATGCGCACGGAGATCGAGCCGACCTCCTGCTCCATCTCGCCAAACAGCCTGAGCAGGGTCACCTGCTCCTCGATGGCCTCGAGAACGGGAAATATGCTGCCGCTGAAGTCGTCGCCGGTGCGGGCCAAGTTGGCCGCTCCGGCCATCACGAGCTTGTCCTGGCGATTGGCGAGGACCTGCTCAGACAGGCTCTCGGCGATGAGGCCGGCCAGGGGCCGCTGCGCTGGTTCAAGGCCGTCGGCGAACGAGGTGAGATGAGTCGCAGCCTCCGTGAGGCCGAGACCTGTCAGCTCGGCATTGAGCCGGGCGCGAATCGCCGCGATATCGGCTTCGCTGCCCGTGGTCGTCACTTCAATGATGCGCTGCTCAACGCGACCCGTGTCGGTGATCAACACCGTCATAAGGCGGGTGTCGCTCAGCTGGACGAGCTCAACATGGCGGATGCGCGACCGACCCAGCGACGGATACTGCACGAGCGCCACCTGGTGTGTCAGCTGTGACAGCAATCTGACCGTGCGGGCGAGCACATCGTCGAGATCGGCGGAATCGCCCAAAAATGCTTCGATCGCATGACGCTGAGCGCTCGACAACGGCTTGACGTCGGCGAGCTGGTTAACAAAGACCCGGTACCCCTTGTCGGTGGGAACCCGCCCCGACGACGTGTGAGGAGCCGTGATGAGCTCTTCTTCTTCGAGCTGCGCCATGTCGCTGCGAATGGTCGCCGCCGACACCCCAAACGAATGCCGCTCGACAATGGACTTGGAACCAACGGGTTCGCGGGAGGCCACGTAGTCCTGCACGATGACGCGCAGCACATCCAGGCCGCGATCCGACACCATGACTAATCCCTCCACATTGGCACTCTTATACCTCGACTGCCAATTGTATCGCGCCCGTGACGTGCCTCGCATTGCGAGCGTGAGCGTCGACCGCTACCTTATCCATTGCCTGCGTCGCCCTGGATCAGGGGCCATTGGCCAGCACTCGCCCTGGAACGCCCCGGGCGATAGTTCCCGAAAGGCACGTGCAATGACCGATCAGACCCCCACCGCCGGAGCACCGGCCACTCCCCTCAGCCAGCAGGAAGACCGCCAGTGGGCATCGTTCGCTCACCTGGGAGGCATCCTCTGGATCCTGCCACCCCTCATCATCTGGCTCGTCTTCAAGGACCGCGGCCAGTTCACCAACTCCGAGGGCAAGGAATCCGTGAACTTTCAGATCACGGTGACCATCGCACACGTGGCCATTATGATCATCAACTCGATCCTGACCGTCGTCACCTTCGGCATCTGGGGCCTCTTCGCCGGCCTGCTGACGTTCGCCCTCTGGGTCGTCACCATCATCTTCTGCATCCAGGGCTTCGTGAAGGCCAAGGACGGGCAGTCCTACCGTTACCCGTTCGCCCTGCGCCTCATCAAGTAGCGCAACGCGGGTTCAGATGGCCGGGGGCTAACGCCCTCGGCCATTCGCGTTAACGCGCCGCAATGCCTAAAAACGCCGAGTGGATGTTTAATGGCGAGCATGACGAACCAACCTCCACCCCCCGCCGGCGGATATCAGGCAGTACAGCCCATGAATCCGAGCGACGAGAAGATGTGGTCGACCCTGATTCACCTGGGCGGCATCATCTTCGGCATTTTTCCCTCGCTCATCGGCTATCTCGTCCTTAAAGAGCGGGGGCCGTTTGTGCGCGCGCATACACGCAGCGCACTCAACTTTCAGATCTCGCTGATCATCTACATCGTTGGCGCGGCGATCATTCTGTCCATCGTCGGCGTGCTCACCTTCGGAGTGGGATTCATCTTTCTCTGGGTCGCCATAACCGGCATCGAGATCGCCGCGATCATTTTTATGATCATCGCCGCCATCAAGGCCAACGACGGGCAGTACTACACCTACCCGCTCTCGATCGAGTTCGTTAAATAGCGGCAGCGGCCCGGGTCTGGCGTGCCGCGCGCTAGTCGGATTCGGGCAACAGCCGCCGCACCACGGCGTCGGCGAGCAACCGACCGCGCACCGTGAGCACGATCGAGCCGCGCACCGCGGCAGCGCCATCGACGAGACCGTCGGCGATAAGGCCGGCAACGGCAGACCGAGCGCCAGCATCCAGATCGGCAATCACGAGGCCGTCGCGAATGCGTGACAACAGCAGGATGCTCTCGGTGCGGCGCGTCTGGGCATCGAGCGTCTCGCGCCCGGCCGCTGGCGAGTGACCCGCCAACACCCTGTCGGCGTACGCTGCGGGGTGCTTCACGTTCCACCAGCGAACCCCACCAACGTGGCTGTGGGCACCAGGGCCGACCCCCCACCAGTCATGACCGCGCCAGTACGCAAGGTTGTGACGGGAGGCATGCTCAGCACCCCTGGCCCAATTGCTCACCTCGTACCATTCAAACCCGGCGTCTGTGAGCATCCGATCCGCAAGCTCATACATGTCGGCTTCGAGATCGTCGTCAGGCTGCGAGACCTCACCGCGACGAATCTGCCGGGCGAGCTTCGTGCCGTCTTCGACGATGAGCGCGTAGGCCGAAAGATGGTCAGGGTTCTGGGCGATGGCGTGCTCGAGCGACCGCCGCCAGTCGTCGAGCGACTCCCCCGGCGTGCCATAGATCAGGTCAAGGCTCACATCGAGACCCGCCTCGCGCGCCCACTGAACAACGAGCGGGATGCGCTCGGGGTCGTGCGTGCGCTCAAGCGTGGCCAAGACGTGCGGAACCGCAGACTGCATGCCGAACGACACCCGCGTGAATCCCGCATGTTTGAGAGTGCGGAGGTAATCGAGGTCGACGGAGTCGGGGTTCGCCTCGGTCGTAACCTCGGCTCCCTCGGCAACACCCCAGGCCGAGCGAACGGCGTCGAGCATCGACACCAGATCGGATGCTGGCAGCAGAGTCGGAGTACCGCCGCCGAAGAACACGGTGGCCGCCTCTCGCCGGGCAAGACCGGCCTGCTCAAGAACTCGCGCGCCCAGCTCAACCTCGATTGCGGCCTGGCTCGCGTAGTCACTGCGTTTGGTGCCGCGCAGCTCCTCCGCCGTGTAGGTATTGAAGTCGCAATATCCGCACCTCACCCGGCAGAACGGAACATGGAGGTAGACCCCGAAGTCGCGGGTCGACGCGCCCTCGAGAACGGAGGCAGGCAAGAGCCCGTCGAGAGGCGCCGGATCGGCAAGGGGAAGAGCTGAGGGCATCCTCCCATTCTCCCCCAGCGCGGCTGAGTCGGCGGCGCATGCAGTGGCCGCTGTAGCGGTGTGCTTAGTCGACGGGGCCGCGGTGCGCCTTGAGGTAGCGCGCCCGCAGCACCCGCTGCGCAATGGCCAGCGCGGGGGTTGCCGCCCGCCACCATCCCTCGGCCGGTCCTGTGAGCGACCGCAGGGTGAGCCACACGGAACCGTCCTCCTCACGATCGACGAAGAATGCTTCTTCTCCCGTGAGCGGATGACCCGGCAAGGTGCCCAGGGCGATGCCCTTGCGGTCGGCTTCGTCGATAACGAAGATCACCCGCACAGGGAATCGCAGCTTGAGGGGGCCCCACTGCCATGCCAACCACACGGAATCACCCGGCGTGCCCAGCGGCAAGCCGTCTGGCCCATAGACCGTTTCGGCCGGTTCGCCGGTGACCGCAGGGGCTATCGGGGTTCCGTTGGCATCGAACTCCACGGGAGTGTAGGAGCCTTCCCGCACCTCGCGGGGGGTCTCCGTGAGCTCGACCGTGAGCCCGCTGCGGATGGGGATACCCCAGCCGAGAGCCGCGTGCCACGCAAAATCCCAGCGCGCGGGACCGGTGCCAATGCGCACCCTCCGCTCATACGAACGAAAACCCCGCGGAGGAAACCCGACGATCTCGGGTGACTGAGTTGCGCCCACTGCCGCATAGTTGACCGGGAGCTCCCAGAGCTGCCGCCGCGACACTACTTCTTGTCCTTCTTCTCCACGTCTCCCGAGAGCGCGGCGATGAACGCCTCCTGGGGAACCTCGACGCGGCCGACCATCTTCATGCGCTTCTTGCCCTCCTTCTGCTTCTCAAGGAGCTTGCGCTTTCGGGTGATGTCACCGCCGTAGCACTTGGCGAGAACATCCTTTCGGATGGCACGGATGCTCTCGCGAGCGATGATGCGGGATCCGATGGCCGCCTGGATGGGCACCTCGAACTGCTGACGCGGGATGAGCTCGCGCAGGCGGCCCGTCATGAGAACGCCATAGGCGTAGGCCTTATCGCGGTGCACGATCGCGCTGAAAGCATCCACCTGCTCGCCCTGGAGCAGGATGTCGACCTTGACGAGGTCGGCCTCCTGCTCGCCAGCGGGCTCATAGTCGAGGCTCGCGTAGCCGGCGGTCTTGCTCTTGAGGTTGTCGAAGAAGTCGAACACGATCTCGCCGAGCGGCATCGTGTACTTGATCTCGACCCGGTCCTCGCCCAAGAAGTCCATGCCGATGAGCGTGCCACGGCGGCTCTGGCAGAGCTCCATGATCACGCCGACATAGTCCTTGGGGGCAAGGATGGCCGCCTTGACGATGGGCTCCTTGACCGAGGCGATCTTGCCGACCGGGAACTCGCTCGGGTTCGTGACGGTGACGGTCTTCTTGTCGTCGGTCGTAACCTCGTAAATCACCGACGGCGCCGTCGTGATGAGGTCGAGGCCGAACTCGCGCTCGAGGCGCTCCGTGATGATTTCCAGGTGCAGGAGGCCGAGAAAGCCACAGCGGAACCCAAAGCCCAGAGCAACGGATGTCTCGGGCTCATAGACCAGCGATGCATCCGACAGCTTGAGCTTGTCCAGCGCCTCACGCAGCA
>NZ_JBACFR010000055.1:0-14660 GCF_056262345.1 Homoserinimonas sp. | reverse complement strand
GCGTGCCGGCAGGCAGGCTTCGAGCCAGACGTGCGGTTTGAGACGGCAGACCTGCAGGCGCACATCCGGTTCGTGGAGTCAGGCAATGCCGTCGCATTGCTGCCCGACCTCGTCTGGACGGCCAGAGACATCACGGCGACTCTCGTTCCCTTGGCAGGCGAGCCCCGCCGCACCATCTTCACTGCCGTGCGGAGGGCGACCGTGCGCAGCCCAGGAGTGATTGCCTGCAGGGATGCTTTGCAGCGCACTGCGGCTCAGCTATCGCCCTAGCCACATCAGTTTGTCTGCTCGACTCCGCCTCCGTCATATCTGCTTGGATGGGGGGATGAGTGAATTCAACCGCACCAAACCAGAAATCGATTTCTACGACGGAGAGGCGCCAACAGAGCTCGTCATCCGCGACATTGAGGTCGGAACCGGCGCCGAGGCGCAGCCCGGATCGACCGTCGACGTGCACTACCTCGGGGTCGACCTCGAGACGGGCGAAGAGTTCGACTCTTCGTGGAGCCGCGGCCAGTCCATTAACTTTCCCCTCGGCAGCCTCATCGCCGGATGGCAGGAGGGCATTCCTGGCATGAAGGTTGGTGGCCGCCGCGAGTTGGTCTGCCCTCCCAACCTCGCCTACGGTCCCGCCGGTGGCGGGCACCGCCTCTCGGGTCGCACCCTGATCTTCGTGATCGACCTGCTCGGCGTGAGCTAAGCGGCGTTAACTCCCGTTCTGTGCCGGACGGGCCTTCTGCACCTAGTAACGTTGAGCCTGTGAAAACCTTCGACGAATTGTTCGCAGAGCTCGGGCAGAAGGCCCTGTCCCGGCCGGAGGGTTCGCGCACTGTCGCAGAACTCGATGCCGGCGTGCACGCGATCGGCAAGAAGATCGTCGAAGAGGCCGCCGAAGTATGGATGGCAGCAGAGTACGAATCCGACGCTGAGGCCGCAGAAGAAATCTCCCAGCTGATCTACCACCTGCAGGTGCTCATGGTTGCCAAGGGCCTGACGCTCGAGGATGTTTACCGACATCTGTGATCGTCGCCCCTCGCCGAGCTAGATCACCTACAGAGAGAAAAACATGCTTCGCATCGCAATTCCCAACAAGGGATCGCTTTCCGAAACGGCCGCAGAGATGCTGCGTGAGGCTGGTTATGCCGGTCGCCGCGACCCCCGCGCCCTTACGGTAGCCGACCCGCTCAACGACGTTGAGTTCTTCTATCTTCGACCGCGCGACATCGCCACCTACGTCGGCTCAGGCGCGCTGGATGTCGGCATTACCGGTCGCGATTTGCTTCTCGATTCCCGCTCTCCTGCTGCCGAGATCGCGAGTCTCGAATTCGGTGACTCCACATTTCGCTTCGCAGGTCCAGCAAACCGCTTCACATCCCTCTCGGACCTCGAAGGAGTTCGGGTGGCGACAAGCTACCCGGGGCTCGTGGAGGACTTTCTCGCCAAGCACGGAGTCACGGCCAAGCTGGTGAGTTTGGATGGCGCAGTCGAATCCGCCGTCAAACTGGGCGTTGCCGATGCCGTTGCCGATGTCGTGTCGACCGGTTCAACTCTTCGGGCCCAGGGCCTTGAGATCTTCGGCCCCGTCATTCTTGAGTCGAGTGCCGTGCTTATCGGAGCCCGCCCCGACGTACCTGGGCTTTCGACACTCCACCGACGCCTCCAGGGCGTCCTCGTCGCACGGCAGTACGTGATGATGGATTACGACCTGCCCGCCGAGCTTGTCGAGGCGGCCGCGGCGGTCACACCCGGCCTCGAGTCGCCCACCGTCTCGCCGCTGCGCGACAAGGACTGGGTTGCCGTTCGAGTCATGGTCAAACGCGCCGGCATGAACCGCATCATGGATCAGCTTTATGACCTGGGTGCGCGCGCGATCCTGGTCAGCCCGATCCACGCAGCGCGTCTCTAGGAGCAACATGTCTCTTGCAGTTCGCGTCATTCCCTGTCTCGATGTGGCCGCGGGTCGCGTGGTCAAAGGCGTCAACTTTCTCAATCTGCGCGATGCTGGCGACCCGGTAGAGCTTGCGGCCCGATATTTTGAGCAGGGCGCGGATGAGATCACCTTTCTCGATGTGACGGCGACCGTCGACAATCGGTCGACGATGTACGACGTCGTCCAGGCCACGGCCGAGCAGGTGTTCATTCCTCTCACCGTTGGTGGTGGCGTCCGTACCACGGATGATGTGTCCCGTCTCCAGGGTCATGGCGCCGACAAGGTCGGAGTGAACAGCGCCGCTATCGCCCGGCCAGCCCTTCTGTCTGAGATTGCAGACCGGTTTGGCGCTCAGGCCCTCGTGCTTTCGCTCGACCTCAAACGGTCGGACCGCACACCGTCGGGCTTCGTCGTCACGACCCATGGCGGTCGCACCGAAACAGATCTGGATGCACTCGCGTGGGCACAAGAGGCGATCGAGCGGGGGGCCGGCGAACTTCTGGTCAACTCGATCGACGCCGATGGCACCAAGAACGGCTTCGACCTCGAGCTGATCGCCGCGATGCGCGAGATCAGCTCCGTGCCGGTCATCGCCAGCGGGGGAGCAGGCGCCGTCGAGCACTTTGCTCCCGCCATTAAGGCCGGGGCGGATGCGGTTCTGGCCGCATCGGTCTTTCATAACGGCGAACTGACCATCGGAGAGGTCAAAGACAGCCTTCGCACTGCCGGCCTTCCGGTGAGATAGGAATCCACAATGTCGACCACCGATGCCTCAGCCGTAGTCGCCCGAGCCAAGTTCAACTCGGACGGTCTGCTGCCGGCCATCATTCAGCAGCATGACACCCTCGAAGTGCTCATGATGGGCTGGATGGACGCCGAGGCGCTGCGCAGAACCCTTACGGAGGGTCGCGTCACGTTCTGGTCGCGATCTCGCCAGGAGTACTGGCGCAAGGGCGATACCTCGGGCAACGTTCAGTACGTGCGAGGGGCCGCTCTCGATTGCGACGCCGACACGCTGCTGGTGACCGTCGATCAGGTTGGGGCGGCCTGTCACACTGGGGCTCGCCGCTGCTTTGACGTCGACCCCCTCGACCCCGCCATTGGACATCCAGACGATGAATGATTCAACGACCCGCGAGCATTTTGACTCGCTTATCGCCGACCACCGGGTAATTCCGGTCATCCGTGAACTCTTCGCCGACGGAGAGACTCCCGTGGGCATCTACCGCAAGCTGGCGGATGGTCGCCCCGGGTCCTTTCTGCTGGAATCGGCGGAGCAGGGCGGCATCTGGTCGCGCTTTTCGTTCATTGGCATCGGATCGTTCGGGGTTCTCACGAGCGACGAGGGCCGCGCGCGGTGGATTGACTACGGGCTTTCGGCTGACCGCGCTCTGGGCGAGACCTGGCCATCTGGGCCTCTCGACGCGGTCGACCACCTTCATCGTCGCTGGGCTACCCCCAAGGTTGCCGGGCATCCGCCGCTGACCGGGGGCCTTGTCGGGTTCATCGGTTGGGAGGCAGTACGCCAGATCGAACGTCTGCCCGATGCCCCGCCTGCCGATTACGCCATTCCCGGCCAGGCGCTCACCTTCGTCTCGGAGCTTGCGGTGATGGATCACCGTACCGGTTCGGTGCTGCTTGTCGCGGCAGCTCTGAACGATGGAGTCGATACCGCGGATGCTCTCTGGCACGACGCGCAGGGCCGTCTTGATGCGCTGCAGAAGAAGCTGGCCCAGCCCTCAGAGGCGTGGCTCGCCGAGGTCGACCTGTCGATCGCGCCTGAGCCCACTCCGCGCATCCAGCCCGAAGATTTCTTCGCCGCCGTCGAGAAGTCCAAAAAGTTCATCCGCGATGGGGATGTTTTCCAGGTCGTTATCTCGCAGCGCTTCGACCATGACGCCATCGCGGAACCTATCGACGTCTATCGGGTTCTGCGCACTCTGAACCCCAGCCCGTACATGTATCTGCTGGCTCTCGCCGGGGTCGATGGCGAGCCGTATTGGGTTGTCGGGTCGTCGCCCGAGGCGCTCGTGAAGGTCGAAGATGGCCGCGTGTTCAGCCACCCCATCGCCGGATCGCGTCCGCGAGGCGCCACTCCCGAGGCCGACACGACCCTTGCCGACGATCTGCTGGGAGATCCCAAGGAGCGCGCGGAGCATCTGATGCTCGTCGACCTCGCTCGCAACGATCTTCAGAAGGTGTGCGACCCCGGGTCCGTCGAGGTCACGGAGTTCATGCAGGTTGAGCGCTACAGCCACATCATGCACTTGGTCTCGAGTGTTGAGGGCAACCTTCGCGCCGGTGTTTCGCCGCTCGAGGTATTCCGCGCAACGTTCCCTGCTGGCACGCTCTCTGGGGCGCCCAAGCCGCGGGCTCTCGAGATCATCGACGAGCTTGAGGTTGCCCAGCGAGGCCTGTATGGCGGCGTTGTCGGCTATTTCGGGCTCGGCGGCGATGTGGACCTGGCCATCGCCATCCGCACCACCACGATCTCTCAAGGCGTTGCGAGGGTGCAGGCAGGGGCTGGACTCGTCGCCGATTCAGACCCAGCCTCGGAGCATCAGGAAGCCAGAAACAAGGCTGCCGCGCCGCTTCGGGCGGTCGCCGTCGCAAACGCGATGAAACGCATTCCTAATGGTTGATCTGCGGTGGGCTAAGCCCCTTGCTCTTCTCCTGACTCTCGCGGGCGCCGCAGCGGGGCTCGGCAGTTGGGCGCTCGTGTGGTTCACGATCGACCTCGTGCCGGGTGCAGCGCTGGCAGATTCGATCGAGGTTATGGGGGAGACCGCAGCGCCTGCCCTGGCCGCTCTCAGTCTTGCGGCGCTCGCACTCACGGCTGCGCTCGCCATTGCCAAGACGGTTCTCCGCGTGATTCTGGCGGTGATCGAGATCGCAATCGGCATCGCAATGGGCATCTCGGCGGTGGCCGCGCTTGTCGACCCTCTGGCTGCATCCCTTCCCGCCATTGCAACGGCAACGGGCTTGGAAGGGCACGCCGCTGGACTCTTGGCACAGAGCCTGACCGTGGCGCCGTGGCCGTATCTCGCGCTCGGTGGTGCGCTCATTGTCGTCGCTGCCGGAGTGCTCGTCGCGCTCACGGCGCGTCGCTGGCCAGGCGCGTCGCAGCGCTTTGACGCAACCCCACCAACCTCACCTCAGGGCGGTTCGTCCGCACCGCAAAGCTCACCCGTCTCTGACTGGGACAGCCTGAGCGCGGGCGACGACCCAACCGGCACCACAGACGCACGATAGAGTGTTTTCCATCAGTACCTCAGAAGGAGTTTCAGTGAGCGACGAATACGCAGACCCCGGCCATGGACATTCGCCGGCAGCATGGACCGCGGTGATCATCATGCTCATCGCCTTCACGGCAGGCACGGTCGCATTCTGGTTCGACCAGCCCATTTTGGTTGTGGCATCAGCTGGTCTCCTCGTCGTCGGCGCGATCGTCGGATGGATCATGTCCCGCGCTGGCTATGGCGTGGGCGGATCGCGCTACACGCCCAAGGATCACTGACCCGCAGTGCTTGACGATCTCCTCGCCGGGGCCATCGCCGACGCCGCCGAGCGACGCGTTCTGCGACCTCTGGCTGCAGTCGAGGCTGATGCGCTGAATCAGCGCCCGGCAATCGATGCTCTAGAAGCCCTAGCCCCCGCCGATCGGGTCAAGATTATCGCCGAGGTCAAGCGTGCGAGTCCGTCGCGCGGGGCCATGGCCGACATTCCCGACCCAGCTGCCCTCGCTGTCTCCTATGAGCACGGCGGCGCCAGCGCAATCAGCGTGTTGACGGAGGGCCGCCGTTTTGGCGGTTCGCTTGAGGATCTCGCCGCGGTTCGTTCCGCGGTCTCGATTCCCGTGCTTCGAAAGGATTTCATCGGAGATCCCTACCAGGTCTTCGAAGCGCGGGCTGCGGGAGCCGACCTCGTTCTCTTGATTGTGGCCGCTCTGGAACAGGAGCGGTTGCAGTCGTTGTACACGCTCATCAGGCAGCTCGGAATGACCGCTTTGGTCGAAACGCACAGTTCCGACGAGGTCGCCCGCGCTCTCGATATCGGCGCTGGCCTGGTCGGCGTTAATGCTCGCAACCTCAGCACGTTCGAATTGGATCAGAACCTATTCGGGAGCCTTGCGGATCAGATTCCTTCGGGCGTCATCCGCGTCGCTGAGTCCGCCGTCAAGACCTCGGACGACGTGGCGCACTATCGCGCTGCCGGTGCCGACGTAGTCCTTGTCGGTGAAGCGCTGGTCACCCAGGGTGATCCCATGCGCACACTGCAGGAATTTCTGGCTTAGCCGCCGAACGATCGGAACATCTCTTATGGCACTTCGTGACGAGTCAGGCCCGTACTTTGGCGAGTACGGGGGCCGGTATATGCCGGAGGCTCTTGTGGCCGCGATCGACGAGATCACCGCAGCGTGGCAGCAGTCGCGCACGGACCCTGATTTTCAGGCCGAGCTTGCCGAGCTGCACCGCACCTACACGGGGCGGCCCTCGATCATTACCGAGGTGCCGCGTTTTGCCGAGCACGCTGGCGGCGCGCGCATCATTCTCAAGCGCGAAGATCTCAACCACACGGGGTCGCACAAGATCAACAATGTGCTTGGCCAGGCCCTCCTTACCAAGCGATTGGGCAAGACCCGCGTTATTGCTGAGACGGGTGCCGGTCAGCATGGGGTCGCGACGGCTACTGCCGCTGCGCTGTTCGGGCTTGAGTGCACGGTCTACATGGGCGAGGTAGACACGCAGCGCCAGGCTCTGAACGTCGCGCGGATGCGTCTGCTCGGTGCCGAGGTCGTCTCGGTGACGACGGGCTCACGAACGCTCAAGGACGCGATCAACGAGGCCTATCGCGAATGGGTCACCTCGGTTGAGACCACCAACTATGTTTTCGGAACCGCTGCTGGGCCGCACCCGTTCCCTGCGATGGTCCGCGATTTTCAGAAGATCATCGGCGAGGAGGCTCGCGAGCAGGTCCTCGCTCTCACCGGCAAGCTTCCCGATGTCGTCACCGCTTGCGTCGGCGGCGGATCGAACGCCATCGGCATCTTCCACGCCTTTCTCGATGACCCCAGCGTGCGCTTGGTTGGCATTGAGGCAGCGGGCGACGGAGTCGACACCGAGCGCCACGCTGCATCGATCGAACGCGGGCGGCCCGGCATCCTTCACGGCGCCAGGAGCTATCTCCTCCAGGACGACGATGGTCAGACAATCGAATCCCACTCGATCTCGGCCGGTCTCGATTACCCCGGCGTGGGCCCCGAACATGCCTGGCTCGCCGACCTCGGTCGCGCCGAGTATCAGCCAGCGACCGACACCGAGGCTATGGAAGCCCTGCGGCTCCTCAGCCGCACCGAGGGCATCATCCCCGCCATCGAATCCGCGCACGCTCTCGCGGGTGCACTGCGCCTCGGGCGCGAGCTCGGTCCAGAGGCCACGATTCTCGTGAACCTCAGCGGTCGTGGCGATAAGGACGTTGCTACCGCTGGCCGTTGGTTCGATCTTTTTGATGAGGGAGCACGCCAGGAATGACCACGACATCTATCCCGACGGTGTCGGCGGCTATTTCCACGCGGCGAGATGCCGGGTCCGGCGCTCTCATCGGCTACCTGCCTGTGGGTTTCCCCGACCTGCAGACGAGCATCGACGCCGCCGTTGCCCTTGCCGAAAACGGCGTTGATGTTCTCGAGCTGGGAGTGCCATACTCCGACCCCGTCATGGATGGCCTCGTCATCCAAAAGGCGACGCAGCAGGCTCTCGAGCAGGGCTTTCGCCTCCGCGATGTCTTTACCGCCGTTGAGGCAATCCGCTCGCGAGTAGATGTTCCTGTCCTCGTGATGACCTACTGGAATCCCGTCGTGCAGTACGGCGTTGACCGCTTCGCAGACGACCTCGTCTCCGCCGGCGGCTCGGGCCTCATCACACCAGACATCACTCCCGATTCGGCCGCAGATTGGATCGCGACAAGCGACAGGACAGGTCTCGACCGAGTCTTTCTTGCCGCTCCGACATCGACGGATGCACGCCTGCGGGAGACCGTCGCCGCGACCCGCGGTTTCGTCTATGCGGTGTCAACGATGGGCATTACCGGCCTCCGCGTTGACCTGGATGCCGCAGCCCGCACCCTGGTGGCGCGTCTGACAGACGCCGGGTCCACTACGACATGCGTTGGCATCGGCATCTCAACTCCGGACCAGGTCAATCAAGTGCTGCGCTACGCCGACGGGGCCATTGTTGGTTCGGTTCTCGTTAAATCTCTGGCAGAAGACGGCATCGCCGGCCTCGTTCGCACCGCGAGTGCACTCGCGCGCGGCACTAGTCTGGTCTAACTCCTCCCAGGGCAGAACGTGAGACTTCTCGCCCTGAGCCTCAACGAAAGGTGAACCCGAGAGTGTTCGTCCCATCAAGTATTCCCAGCCCGGACGACAGCTGGCGGGTCTTCAACCTCGGCGAGTGGATTCGCAGCCTTGGTCTCGAGTGGTTCTCGCTCGATATCTCAATCCACGCCTACGCCCTCTGCATCCTCGTCGGCATCTTCTTCGCTGGCTGGCTTACCAACCGCCGATTGACGGCGCGCGGCGCAGAGCCCTGGATCGTCATCGACATCTGTCTCTTCGCAGTGCCGCTGGGCATCGTCGGCGCCCGCATCTTTCACGTGCTCACGCATCCTGACGACTATTTCGCGGCAGGAGCTAACCCGTGGGCGGTGCTCTACGTCTGGGAGGGCGGTATCGCCATCTTCGGCGCCCTTCTCGGTGGTGCGGTCGGCGCGCTCATTGGCTGCCGCCTCACGGGAATCAAGTTCTGGACTTTTGCGGATGCGCTGGCCCCTGGTCTGCTTCTCGCCCAGGCCTTCGGGCGGTTCGGCAACTGGTTCAACCAGGAACTCTTCGGCCTGCCAACGAATCTGCCGTGGGGCCTCGAGATTTCCCCCGACAACCCGGCCTTCCCTCCCGGGCTACCTGCCGACACGCTCTTCCACCCCACATTCCTCTACGAAGTGCTGTGGAACCTCGCGGGTGTCGCGGTCTTGCTCCTCGTCGAGCGCAGAATTCACCGCAACGCGACTACCGGCCGCTTCACCCAGGGAGAATTCCGACTCCAGTGGGGTCGCCTCTTCGGGTTGTACCTGGTGTGGTACGGCGCTGGACGCATTGTGTGGGAGTCGATCCGCATCGATCCGAGCGAGATCTTCTGGGGCATTAGAACGAACGTCTGGGCCGCTATCGCCGCTGTCGTTCTCGGACTCATCATCATCGTTGTACGGGGACGCATGCATCCGGGCCTCGAAACGAGTCCATACGCCGATGGTCGCACGTGGGTGCCCGCTGGTGAGGTACACTCTGACCACACGTTTTCGGATGATGACAGCGACTACAAGGTGGTAGGCGCGTCCACCGATGATTCCGAGACGGGTCACATAGAGCAGTCCGCCACAAGCGGCTCCAGTAATTCACCCCAGAACCCGTAGCAACCCAAGCACGGGTGCAGGGGTTCACCCGGGCCAGCGCCGTCCCAGTACTTTGTTCGAGGACGGTCCTGCATGTCGCATCCCAATCCCTTCACCCGGTTCAGCAGCATTCCCGCTGCGTCCGGATTGTACGATCCCACTCAGGAGCGCGACGCGTGTGGCCTGGCGATGGTGGCAACGCTCCGGGGAACACCCGGGCACGACATCATCGAGACTGCGCTAGAGGCACTACGCAATCTGGAGCACCGCGGGGCCATCGGCTCTGACGCCGGAACCGGCGACGGTGCGGGAATCATCACTCAGATCCCGGATGCTTTCTTTCGTGCCGTCGCAGGGTTCCCGCTTCCGCCGATGGGGAGTTATGCCGTCGGCATGGCGTTCTTGCCCGAATCCGCTTCGGAGCGCGAGGCGGAGAAGCGCGGCATCGAGGCGTTGGCTGCCGAGGAGGGCCTCGAGGTCCTCGGCTGGCGCACTGTGCCGGTCTCGCCAGACAACCTCGGCAACCTTGCCCGCCAGGCGATGCCGGCGTTCGAGCAGCTGTTTGTCGCGGCGCACGCAACCGCCGACGAGAAGCGTCTTTCGGGCGTCGAGCTCGACCGCGTCACGTTCCGACTGCGCAAGCGGGCCGAACGCACGCTCGGTTCTTACTTTCCCTCGCTCAGCAGCCGGACCCTCGTCTACAAGGGCATGGTCACGACCCTCCAGCTCGAGCCGTTCTACCCCGATCTCTCCGACGAGCGCTTCACCTCGCGTCTTGCCCTCGTGCACTCGCGGTACTCAACGAACACGTTCCCTTCATGGCCCCTCGCTCAGCCTTTCCGCATGATTGCGCACAACGGCGAGATCAACACCGTGCAGGGCAACCGCAACTGGATGCGGGCTCGCCAATCTCAGCTCTCGTCTGAGTTGCTGGGCGACCTTGCTCCGCTCATGCCCATCGTCAGCCCCGGTGCAAGCGACTCGGCATCGTTTGATGAGGTCGTGGAGCTCCTGAGCCTCTCGGGTCGTTCGCTCCCACACGCCATGATGATGATGGTCCCCGAGGCTTACGAGAACCAGGTCGACATCGACCCCGATCTCCGGGCCTTCTACGAGTACCACTCGATGCTCATGGAGCCGTGGGATGGCCCAGCCGCCCTCGTCTTCACCGACGGCAGCATGGTCGGCGCAACACTCGACCGCAATGGGCTCCGTCCCGGCCGGTTCCTGATCACCGACGACGGGCTCGTTGTGCTCGCGAGCGAAATCGGTGTTCTCGACATCGAGCCGAGCCGCGTCGTTCGCAAGGGACGTCTTCGCCCCGGCAAGATGTTCCTCGTCGACACCGCCGAGGGTCGGCTAATCGAGGATGACGAGATCAAGAGTGAACTCGCCGCGGCCAAGCCGTGGCAGGAGTGGCTCGACGCCGGGCGCATCAATCTCAAGGACCTTCCCGAGCGTGAGCACATCGTGCACACCCCGGCATCGGTAACCCGCCGCCTGCGTACCTTCGGATACACAGAAGAAGAGGTTCGAATCCTGGTCCGGCCCATGGCGGAGAACGGAGCAGAGCCGATCGGCGCGATGGGTTCCGACACCCCGATCGCCGTGTTGTCGGAGCGCCCACGCCTGCTGTTTGACTACTTCACTCAGCAGTTCGCCCAGGTGACGAACCCGCCTCTGGATTCGATTCGCGAAGAGGTCGTTACCTCCCTGCGCGGCGGCCTCGGGCCAGAGCGCAACCTTCTGGATGCGACTCCGGAGCACGCGTATCAGGTCGCTCTCGACTTTCCCGTCATCGACAACGATGAGCTGGCCAAGATCCAGCACATCGATTCGACCCCGGGCAATCGAACGACCACGACCATCCGCGGCCTGTATCGCTTCGACGAGGGCAAAGACGCGCTTCGCAACCGCCTCGCGGCAATCTGCGCAGAGGTGGACGATGCGTTGGAGCGCGGAGCAAAGTTCATCGTGCTTTCCGACCGCGACTCGAACAAAGATCTCGCGCCGATTCCGTCGCTGCTGTTGCTTTCGACGGTTCACCATCACCTCATCCGCGCAGAGAACCGACTCAAGGTCGGCCTCATCGTCGAAGCGGGCGATGTGCGCGAGGTCCACCACGTAGCCCTTCTCGTTGGGTACGGCGCCTCGGCAATCAACCCGTACCTGGTGATGGAGACGGCCGAGGAGCTTGTTCGCAGCGGGGCAATTACGGGGATGACAGCCGAGAAGGCCGTCAAGAACGTGATCAAGGCGCTCGGCAAGGGCGTGCTCAAGATCATGTCAAAGATGGGCATCTCCGTCGTTGGTTCCTACATCGGCGCTCAGGCGTTCGAAGCGGTCGGCCTTGCCCAGGACTTCGTCGCCGAATACTTCACGGGAACGACGACCAAGCTCGGCGGCATCGGTCTTGAAGCCGTTGCCGCAGAGAACCTGGCCCGCCACTACTCTGCCTACCCCGAGGAGGGCACGTCGCGGGCGCACGAGCGTCTGTCGACGGGCGGCGAGTACCAGTGGCGCAGGGAAGGCCCGCCCCACCTGTTCAACCCGGACACGATCTTCCGCCTGCAGCACTCAACGCGCACCCGCCGCTACGACATCTTCCGCGAATACACCAAGCTCGTGGATGACCAGACGGCCGATCTCATGACCCTGCGTGGTCTGTTCGCCCTCAAAACCGGTTCGCGACCCGCGGTACCGATCGACGAGGTCGAGTCGGTGGCAGACATCGTCAAGCGCTTTAACACAGGCGCGATGAGCTACGGATCGATCAGCCAGGAGGCTCACGAGACCCTGGCGATCGCCATGAACCGTCTTGGCGGAAGAAGCAACACGGGCGAGGGCGGCGAGGATGTCGAGCGACTGCTCGACCCCGAGCGCCGTAGCGCCATCAAGCAGGTGGCGTCCGGCCGATTCGGCGTTACCAGCATGTATCTCACTCATGCGACCGACATTCAGATCAAAATGGCACAGGGCGCTAAGCCGGGAGAGGGCGGCCAGCTTCCCGCTGGCAAGGTCTATCCCTGGATCGCGCGCACCCGTCACGGCACTGCGGGCGTCGGCCTTATTTCGCCGCCGCCACACCACGACATCTACTCGATCGAAGACCTCAAGCAACTGATTTTCGATGTCAAGCGCGCTAACCCGTCCGCTCGCGTTCACGTCAAGCTCGTGAGCCAGAATGGGATCGGCGCGGTTGCGGCCGGAGTCTCGAAGGCGTTGGCCGATGTCGTGCTGGTGTCGGGGCATGACGGCGGCACGGGCGCGAGCCCGCTCAACTCCCTGAAGCACGCAGGAACGCCGTGGGAGCTGGGTCTCGCCGAAACTCAGCAGACCCTCATGCTCAATGGCATGCGCGATCGTGTCGTCGTGCAGGTCGATGGCCAGCTCAAGACCGGCCGCGACGTTATCGTTGCCGCTCTGCTGGGAGCCGAGGAGTTTGGCTTCGCCACGGCCCCTCTCGTTGTTTCAGGGTGCATCATGATGCGCGTGTGCCACCTCGACACGTGCCCCGTCGGTGTCGCGACCCAGAACCCCGAGCTGCGTGAGCGGTTCACGGGCAAGGCCGAATACGTCGTCAACTTCTTCGAGTTCATTGCGCAGGAGATCCGCGAGTACCTCTCGGAGCTCGGCTTCCGCACCCTTGAGGAGGCAATCGGCCATCGCGAGCTTCTCGACATGGATCGCGCGGTCTCTCACTGGAAGGCCGATGGCCTCGACCTGAGCCCGATCCTTGTCGGACCGGACTTTGGCCCGGATGAGCCGCTAACGAACCGAGTCGGACAGGACCACGAACTCGACAAGCACTTCGATGTCGAACTCATTCGCCTGGCTCAGGCGACCATTGATGGGGGAGAGCCGGTTTCGATCGACCTTCCCATCCGCAACACGGAGCGTGCGGTCGGCACGATGCTGGGTCACCACGTGACCCTTCGCCACGGTGCGCAGGGATTGCCGGAGAACTCGATCACGGTGAACCTTCGCGGTTCGGCAGGACAGTCGCTCGGCGCCTTCCTCCCGTCGGGAATCACGATCCGGCTTGAGGGCGACACCAATGACTACGTGGGCAAGGGTCTTTCGGGCGGCAGCATCGTCGTCCGGCCAGACCGTGAGAGCGTCTTCCCCGCTGAGTTGAACGTGATCGCCGGCAACGTCATCGGTTACGGCGCAACACAGGGCAGCATGTTTATTCGCGGACGAGTCGGCGAGCGGTTCTTGGTGCGCAACTCCGGAGCTATCGGCGTGGTCGAGGGCGTTGGCGACCACGCGCTCGAGTACATGACCGGCGGACTCGCCGTCATCCTCGGCTCCACGGGGCGCAACCTCGGAGCGGGAATGTCGGGCGGAACCGCCTACGTTTACGACCTGCGGGCCGAGCGAGTCAACCGTGAGTCGCTCGCGACAGGAGAACTGGAGCTGCAGCCTCTGGGTAGCGGCGACGTGGTCATTCTGACCGACATGCTGGAGCGACACCGCGACGAAACCGGCTCACCGGTTGCCGCTCGGATGCTCGCCAACATCGACGAGACCGTCGAACGCTTCGTCAAGGTGATGCCGCGGGATTACGCCGCCGTCATTGCTACCCGCGAAGCCGCAATCATTGAAGGACTTGACCCCGATGGCGACGTCGTCTGGGAGCGCATCATGGAGGTTACCGGTGGCTGATCCCAAGGGATTCTTGAAGACCCGCGAGAGGGAGCTTCCTGCTCGTCGTCCCGTTGCTCTCCGTCTCATGGACTGGAAAGAGGTCTACGAGCAGGGTGACGCAGCAACGCTCCGGCGACAGGCCGGGCGTTGCATGGACTGTGGGGTGCCGTTCTGCCATCAGGGTTGCCCGCTCGGCAACCTCATTCCCGAGTGGAATGACCTGATGCGCAGGGGAGAGGGCCGACAGGCCATCGAACGTCTGCACGCAACCAACAACTTTCCCGAGTTCACGGGAAAGCTCTGTCCCGCCCCCTGCGAAAGCTCGTGCGTGCTCGGCATCAACCAGCCCCCCGTCACGATCAAGCAGGTCGAGGTTTCGATCATCGACCAGGCGTGGGCGAACGACTGGGTCGAACCCCACCCGCCGGAGCGCCTGACCGGCAAGACCGTTGCCGTTGTTGGGTCGGGCCCAGCTGGGCTCGCGGCCGCGCAGCAGCTGACCCGCGCTGGGCACACCGTTGCCGTCTTTGAGCGCGACGACCGCATCGGTGGCCTCCTTCGCTACGGCATCCCCGACTTCAAAATGGAGAAGAAGGTTCTCGACTCCCGCCTCAAGCAGATGCAGGCAGAA
>NZ_JBACFR010000054.1:0-11410 GCF_056262345.1 Homoserinimonas sp. | reverse complement strand
GGTGATCGCCTTTATTCCCAGTGAGTCCCTCGTATCGAGCGCCCTCGAAGCCGACCCTTCGATCATGGACTACGCGTTCTCCAAGCGCGTTGCCCTCGCCTCTCCCGTAACCCTGTGGTCCGTGCTCAAGACGGTCGCGTTTAGCTGGCAGCAGGATGTGCTCACGGCCGACGCGAAGCAGTTGTTCGATCTGAGCAAGGAGCTGTATGCCCGCCTGAGCCGGCTCTCCGACCATGTCGAGAAGCTCGGGCGGTCGATTGAGCGAAGCGTGAAGGATTACAACTCGTTCGTCGGCTCGCTCGAACGCCAGGTGCTGCCCAGCGCCCGCAAGCTCGGCGCCCTCGACGAATCGAAGGTGCTCGGCACGCTGCCCGGTATCGAAGAGACCCCACGCCTGCTTACGGCGTTCGAACTGACGTCAACTACAGACGACGACACCGATCCGGTGCCGACTCGGCCAGAACTCGTCTCCTAGCGCGCAGAACTGGTGGTTACTCTTCGAGCCACTTCGAAACGAGGTGATCGGCAGAAACTCGGCGAATCGTGCCGGAATGCGAGCGAAGAACGATGCTCTCGGTGCGGATGATCGGCCCGAGCCTGCGAACGCCCGCCACCATCTCGCCGTCGGTCACGCCGGTTGCCACAAAGAACGTGTTCTCGCCGCTGACCAGGTCATCGGCTTCATACACGTGGTCGAACTTGAGACCGGCGTCGAGACCCTTCTGGCGCTCGTCGTCCGTGCTCGGCACGAGGCGTCCCTGAATGAACCCGCCGAGCGCCTTGATGGCGGCGGCGGTTGCGACTCCCTCGGGGCTTCCGCCTACTCCGACGCACATGTCGATGCGGCTTTCATAGCGCGCAGCGTTGATGCCGCCGGCGACGTCACCGTCGAGCATGAGTCGGGTGCCGGCTCCCGCTTCGCGGATCTCCTCGATGAGCTGCGCGTGACGCGGGCGGTCGAGGACGGCGACGCGAAGCGCCGAAACATCCTTGTCGAGCGCCTTGGCCAGAGCACGGATGTTTTCACCGATGGGCTTGCGGATGTCGATGACACCTCCACGACCGGCGGCACCCGTAACGATCTTGTCCATGTAGAAGACCGAAGAAGCGTCGAGCATGGTGCCGCGATCTGAGACGGCGATCATGGAGATCGCGTTCTGCCGACCCGCTGCGGTGAGAGAAGTGCCGTCGATCGGGTCGACCGCAATGTCGCAGGCTGGCCCGTTGCCGTTGCCGACGTGCTCGCCGTTGTAAAGCATGGGCGCTTCGTCTTTTTCGCCCTCGCCAATGACGACTACACCGTCAAAATCGACGGTGCCGAGAAACTTGCGCATGGCATCGACGGCAGCGCCATCGGCCTTGTTCTTGTCTCCGTGACCGATCCAGGGGTACGCGCGGATCGCGGCGGCCTCTGTTGCCCGCACGAGCTCCATGGCGAGGTTGCGGTCAGGATGCTCGATCATGGTGCGGTCGGAGTCGTTCACACTGGTCCTTCACTTGCGAAGCGGATTCTGCAGGCGGCGGGTGCCGCGGTGGTCAGTCTATCGAGCCTCACCCACTCCCCTTGGCGGAGGGATGCTGGCTAGACTTTGAGCCGTTCCCGTTCGTTTTGCCGTTCGCTACATCGTTCCGCCAAAAGGAGACGCAATGCCCATCGCCACCCCCGACCAGTACGCCGAGATGCTGGACAAGGCTAAGAAGCAGGGCTTTGCCTACCCAGCCATCAACGTGTCGTCCTCGCAGACGGTCAATGCCGTGCTGCAGGGTCTCACAGAGGCGGGTTCTGACGGCATCATCCAGGTCTCCACCGGCGGTGCCGACTACTGGGCCGGTCATTCAGTGAAGAACCGCGCATCCGGAGCTCTCGCGTTCGCCGCATTCACGCGCGAGGTTGCCAAGAATTACCCCATTACTGTGGCACTGCACACGGACCACTGCCCCAAGGATGCTCTCGACGGCTTCGTTCTGCCCCTGATCGAGGCCAGCGAGGAGTCGGTTCGCAACGGTGGCGAGCCGATCTTCCAGTCCCACATGTGGGACGGTTCGGCCGTGCCGCTCGGAGAGAACCTTGAGATCGCCAAGACTCTCCTCCCCCGCATGAAGAACATCAACTCGATTCTCGAGGTTGAGATCGGCGTTGTCGGTGGCGAAGAAGACGGCGTGAGCCACGACATCAACGAGCACCTGTACACGACGCTCGACGACGCCATTGCTACCGTCGAGGCTCTCGGCTTCGGCGAGCAGGGCCGCTACATGGCCGCGCTCACGTTCGGCAACGTTCACGGGGTGTACAAGCCCGGCAATGTGAAGCTGCGCCCGGAGCTGCTGCGCGAGATTCAGGATGGCCTGAGCGCCAAGTACGGACGCGACGCCCTGCCTCTCGACCTCGTGTTCCACGGCGGGTCTGGTTCGACGGCAGAGGAGATCGCCACTGCGGTCGCCAACGGTGTCGTCAAGATGAACATCGACACCGACACGCAGTATGCGTTCAGCCGTTCGGTGGCCGACACCGTGTTCAAGAACTACGACGGGTTCCTCAAGGTCGACGGCGAGGTCGGCAACAAGAAGGTCTACGACCCGCGCTCCTGGGGCAAGAAGGCCGAATCGGCCATGGCCGCCCGTGTAGTCGAGGGCGCCCAGCAGCTTGGCTCAGCCGGCAAGTCAGGTTCCTAAGCAGCAAACACAAGATGGGGCGGCCGCGCTATGCGCGACCGCCCCATCTTTGCGTAGTTGCAGATGCCCGCAGCGCTACGGCATGAACGACGGGTTCGACGCCACGTAGTCCGCGAAACCGGGGTCTGCGAGAAGAGCGGCCATCGACACGGCAAGCACGACAAGCGCGGCGATCGCCCCAGCGACCAGCGGAATCCACCACGTGATGCGATTGCGGCGCAGCGATGCGAACGATGCCCACGCGGTGAAGAGCCACAGCACCGCCTGGGTGATTGCGGCGGCGAGCCCGAGCGAAGCGGCGAACTGCCCCTGGGTGTAGTCGCCGATGCCGTACTGCTCAAAGACGGTGTTGAGCCCCTCAGCGAGCGAAAGCAATCCCGGTGTCGTCGTAATCACGGTGACCAGGCCAAACGCGAGAAGCGCAAAGGTGACGAAACGGTCGACAGGATGCCGCGGGCGGCTTGCCGCTGCGGGCGCTGCGGGAGCACCACCGGCAGAGGGCGTCATTGCCGCTTGCGATAGCCCGGCGGCGTGAGCGACGCGGGCAGGCTCTGAGGACGCAGTCGACGCTGCGGGCGTCGGAGCTGTGAGCGAGGCGAGGTACTTGCGGTATTCCTCGATGGTCATGCCTCGCGCCTGCGCGACCTCCTCGGGAGTGGCGTATGCGCCGTAGGCGGGCCGTGGTCGGGCGGCGTTGTCACTCATGGGGTTTGCCAATCTAGTTTGCGGGTGCGGCCACCGAGGCCGCGAGCATCCGGCTGCCCTGAGACATCGCGCCGAAGCTCCTTGGGTAGGGAGAACATGAGGTCCTCCTCCGCGGTGACAACCTGGTCGACATCCCGGTATCCGGCGAAGGCGAGGTCGGCGAGTACCTGCTGCACGAGAACCTCGGGCACGGAGGCTCCTGAGGTCACGCCGACGGTGGCAACGCCATCGAGCCACTCCTGCCGAATCTCGCTGGCATAGTCGACTCGGTAGGCGGCCTTGGCCCCATATTCGAGGGCGACCTCAACGAGGCGAACACTGTTGGAGCTATTGGATGATCCGACGACGATGACCAGGTCGGCATCCTCTGCCACCTTGCGCACGGCGACCTGGCGGTTCTGGGTCGCGTAGCAAATGTCGTCGCTCGGCGGGTCTTGAAGATGGGGGAACCGCGCACGAAGAAGGCGCACCGTCTCCATGGTCTCGTCAACACTCAGGGTGGTCTGCGAAAGCCAGACGAGCTTGTCGGTCTCTGGCACGATCAGCGTGGCAACGTCGTCGGGGCTATTGACCAGGGTTGTGCGCTCGGGGGCGTGGCCCATCGTGCCCTCAACCTCTTCGTGACCGGCGTGACCGATCAGCAGGATGTGAAAATCGTCTCGCGAGAATCGGGTCGCCTCACGGTGCACTTTGGTCACGAGTGGGCAGGTGGCGTCGATGGCTTCGAGTTCGCGATCCTTCGCACCCTGAACGACTGCGGGTGAGACGCCGTGGGCGCTGAAAACAAGGTGGGAGCCACGGGGCACCTCGTCGACCTCGTCGACAAAGATTGCGCCCTTCTGCTCAAGGGTCGAGACAACGTGAACGTTGTGAACGATTTGCTTGCGCACATATACGGGCGCGCCGTAGTGTTCGAGGGCTTTTTCTACCGCGACAACAGCGCGGTCGACTCCCGCGCAATAGCCTCGAGGAGCGGCAAGAATAACCCGCTTTGCCCCGGCAACGGGCTCGTCGCAAAGTTGTTCCCGACGGACGGGAACAACAGGGTCGGCGATGGCCTGAAGACGGCCGTTAGTGATCGTGCTCACCCCGCCAGTCTAGGCCGCTGGCCTGCCGAGTCCCTGTGCCTCGGCACCGCGCCAGGTGCCTCTCCTCCCGGGCGCGAAACCCGCCGCCTCGTTCACGGCAGCCGCCCGCCGCTCGGCATATCTGTCGGCGCCCGACAGTATTCTTGAAAGCGCACACGATCAGCACAGCCGCGGCAGCATCATCCGAAGCGCGCCAGCCCCACAGAGGACACATCATTCCCGACACCGAAGCCCTGCCAACGGTCGATACGCCGTGGCCGGTGAGCCTGCTCTCCACCAAGATCAAGGGGTGGATCGAACGGCTCGGCGCGGTGTGGGTCGAGGGCGAAATCACGCAGTGGGGCGTCTCCGGCGGCACCGTCTATGGCAAGCTCAAAGACCTCGATGTCGACGCGACCGTGAGCTTTACCATCTGGTCATCTGTGCGCTCTCGCGTGCCGGCCGATCTCGGTCAGGGCGCCAGGGTGGTCGCCCTCGTCAAGCCCAACTACTGGGTTAAGGGCGGCACGCTCACGATGCAGGTGCTCGAGATGCGCCATGTCGGCCTCGGCGACCTGCTCGAGAGACTTGAGCGGCTGCGTCAGAAGCTTCGCTCCGAGGGGTTGTTCGACGCCTCACGAAAGAAGGCGCTCCCGTTCTTGCCAGCCGTCGTGGGTCTCGTCACCGGCAAAGATTCGGATGCCGAAAAAGACGTGCTGCGCAACGCCCAATTGCGCTGGCCTGCGGTGGAGTTTCGCGTCGCCCACGCCGCGGTGCAGGGCGACCGCGCGGTCACCGAGGTCATCGCCGCGATTCGCCGGCTCGACTCCGACCCCGAGGTTGATGTCATCATCGTCGCTCGCGGCGGCGGCGACTTTCAGAACCTCCTCGTCTTTAGCGACGAAGCGCTTGTGCGGGCCGCCTCCGATGCCATAACCCCTCTCGTCAGCGCCATCGGGCACGAAAACGATCGCCCCCTCCTCGACGACGTTGCCGATCTGCGCGCATCAACGCCGACGGATGCCGCCAAGCGCGTTGTTCCCGACGTCGCAGAGGAGATGAGCCGCGTGCAGCAGGCCCGCGCGCGCATCGGGATGCGCCTCACCTCCCGAATCTCCACGGAGATCGACAAGATCGAGCAGCTGCGCACACGGCCCGTGCTCTCCTCTGGCGACTGGATTATCGACACTCGTTCAGACGAGCTGGGGCGCTGGGTCGGCCGCAGCCGCGAACTTGTCGAGCTGCGCCTCGAACGTTCACAGGCGGCCGTGGGTGAGCTCGCATCGCGTCTCCGAGCGCTATCCCCTCAGGCCACCCTCGACCGCGGCTACGCGATAGCGCAGATGCCAGACGGCTCCGTTCTTCGCACGGCAGACGATGCCACGGTCGGCGGCGCGCTCACGCTCACACTCGCTCGCGGCTCCGTAGGCGCAGAGGTGACCTCAACGTCGCCCGAGCGAGCATCCGCCCTCTCCCCCACGACCCCCGACAGCGAGCAGCCCCGCAGCAACGGCAGCTCGAAAGGTAGAATCACACAGTGACTAACACACCCCCCACCGATGTGGCGGCCCTGAGCTATGAAGAGGCCCGCGACGAACTCGTCCAGGTGGTCTCTGCACTCGAACAGGGTTCGTCGACACTCGAAGAGTCTCTCGCCCTGTGGGAGCGAGGCGAGGCCCTCGCCGCCCGCTGCGAGGAATGGCTCATCGGCGCAAAAGCGCGGCTCGATGCAGCGCGAGCGGCGGCAGAGTAGTGGCACGCACCCCAGAGCGCGGTCCTCGTATCGTCGCCGAGCTTGGCAGAGCAGAGACTCCAGAAGAAACAGCGGCCCGCAAGGCCGCGACCTCCAAGAACCACCGCGAGAACCAGACGACGCTCAACCTTCTCGTCGCCCTTGGCATCTCGCTCATCGTCGTGCTCATCATCGTCGCCGTCGTGGTCAGGCCGGATGCCCCGCCCGCCGAGCCTGTCGACTACCAGACCACCGCGTCTCAGATTCAGCCGCAGTTTGACGAGACCATCGTCAGCCCAGAGCTCGGCGATGGCTGGCGGGCGAACGCTGCCCAACTCGAGAACGGCGCCGACGGCATCTCGTCGTGGTACGTGGGCTTCGTCACGCCGTCCGACAACTTCGCCGCTATGACGCAGGGCATCGACGCCAACCCCACGTGGCTCGCAGCCCAGCTGCGCAACGGCTTTGCCACAGGCACAGTGACGATCGCCGGGATCACCTGGGATGTCTACGATCGGCGGACCGCCGAAGACCCCGGCAACCTTGCCTACGCGCTCACCACAACCGTCGGAGAGAGCACAATCGTTCTCTTCGGTACCGCCCCTAACGAGGAGTTCACGGAGCTTGCCGAGGCCGTGGCTCAAGAACTGGAAGGCTCATCCCGGTGACATCAGCAGCTCACAAGACGCCAGCGCGGGCATGGCAAGAAATGGTCAGGGGCAACGAACGCTTCGTTGCCGGAACACCCAACCACCCCCGCCAGGATGTCGAGCGACGCGAGGAGCTTCTCGGAGCCCAGTCCCCCGATGTCGCCCTCTTTGGCTGCAGTGACTCCCGGCTCGCTGCCGAGATCATCTTCGACAAGGGCCTCGGCGACCTCTTCGTGGTGCGAAATGCCGGTCAGATTATTTCGGATTCGGTGGTCGGCAGCCTGGAATACGCGGTCGCCGTGCTCCACGTTCCCCTGATCGTCGTGCTCGGTCATGACGAGTGCGGTGCGGTTCGCGCCGCGATCGACTCGCAGGAGACCAGGGCGCCCCAGCTGCCCCCACACATTCACTCGCTCATCGAGCGCATTACCCCGGCGGTGCTGCGGGTTCGACGCAGCCTCGACCCTGGAGAGCGCCCCGACGCCACCGAGGTCGGCCGCGAGCATCTGCGCGACACCGTGCGCCAGCTCATCGAATCCTCCGAGCTCATCAGCGACGCCGTCGCCGCCGGTACGCTGGCTATCGTCGGCGCAAACTACCGGCTTCTTGAGGGAACCGCTGTGCCCGACGTCATCGTTGGTGCGGCCTGACACCTCTTCCGCTTTAGCCTCACCACAACATCCGTGAACAGAAAGAGATGACAGCGCCGTGACCGCACAGCCTGAGTACCGCATCGAGCACGACACCATGGGAGAGGTCCGCGTCCCGATCGACGCCCTCTACCGCGCCCAGACGCAGCGTGCCGTAGAGAACTTCCCCATTTCGGGCAAGGGCCTTGAGCCCGCCCAGATCGCGGCGCTCGCCCGCATCAAGAAGTCAGCGGCAATCGCCAACAAGGAGCTCGGCGTGCTCGACGCGGCCATCGCTGACGCGATCGTGTTCGCTGCCGACGAGGTCATCACGGGCCAGCACGACGCTCACTTCCCCGTCGACACCTACCAGACCGGCTCCGGCACGTCGTCGAACATGAACATGAACGAGGTTCTCGCGACGCTGGCCACCCGCCACCTCGGCGCAGACGTGCACCCCAACGACCACGTCAACGCCTCGCAGTCGTCCAACGACGTGTTCCCGACCTCCGTGCACGTCGCCGTGACGCAGGCCCTGATTCACGACCTCGTGCCCGCCCTCGACCACCTCGCAAAGTCCCTGGAGAAGAAGGCCGAGCTGTGGAAGACCGCCGTCAAGGCTGGTCGCACGCACCTCATGGACGCCACCCCCGTCACGCTTGGCCAGGAGTTCGGCGGCTACGCCCGCCAGATTCGCCTGGGCATCCAGCGCGTTGAGGCTGCCCTCCCCCGCGTCGCCGAGGTTCCCCTCGGCGGCACCGCGGTCGGTACCGGCATCAACACCCCCGCGGGATTCCCCCAGAAGGTCATCGCGCTGCTCGCCGCCGAGACCGGGCTGCCCATCGTCGAGGCAGAAGACCACTTCGAGGCTCAGGCCAACCGTGACGCCCTCGTCGAGGCATCCGGTGCGCTTCGCACGATTGCGGTTTCGCTGACCAAGATCAACAACGACCTGCGCTGGATGGGCTCCGGCCCCAACACGGGTCTTGGCGAGCTCCACATCCCCGACCTGCAGCCCGGATCGTCGATCATGCCCGGCAAGGTCAACCCCGTCGTTCCCGAGGCCGTTCTCATGGTCTCTGCTCGCGTTATCGGCAACGACGCGACGGTCGCCTGGGCCGGCGCTTCGGGCTCCTTCGAGCTCAACGTTGCCATCCCCGTCATGGGCACCGCCCTGCTGGAGTCGGTGCGCCTTCTCGCCAACGCGTGCCGCGTGCTCGCAGACAAGACCATCGACGGGCTCGAGGCCAACCTCGAGCGCACGACGGCTCTCGCCGGGATGTCGCCCTCGATCGTGACACCGTTGAACAAGATCATCGGATACGAGGCCGCAGCCAAGATCGCGAAGCACTCGGTCGCCAAGGGCATCACGGTGCGCGAGGCTGTTATCGACCTCGGTTACGTTGAGCGAGGCGAGCTCACAGAAGAGCAGCTCGACTCTGCCCTCGATGTGCTCTCGATGACGGTGCCGCCCACCGCATAATCGTCACCACATAAGCGGGGGAGGCGCCGAATCGGCACCTCCCCCGCTTATGTGTTTCTCCGAGAAGCCCGCCGCAGCTCAGCTGCGATGCTGACGTCACGTCGCCGCTGGGTTACTTGATCTCGGCGATTCTCGTCATCGACGAACCGTCGAGGTTCTGCACGTCACGCTCGCCCACGTCGGCACCCAAGTTGATGGGGATCAGCAGCGACGGTCCGACCATCGCGTCGCCGGAGCAGTACCCGTTGCCGGGGTGGGCGGAGCCGACCGCCTCAGGGATCGCCGAGAAGATGCCGATCTGCACGGTGGTCTCGGTTTCGATGACCACGGCCTCCATGGGGGCACACTGCGACTTGACGCGCACGTTGACGACCAGCTCGGCGCTGTCGAGCGCCGCGAAGCCGAGGCTCGGGTCCCCGCCGAGAATGTTGTCGTCGGAACCGGGTGGGTCGTATTCCTTGAGGAACGCAAGATAGCGCGGGCGATGGTTCACATTGTCGACGATCTGGTAGCCCAGGATGTCTTCGGCCGCGAGAGTCGGATCCGCTGTGTCGCTCCCCATGATGATGCGGTTCACCACAACCGGCTCTGGCGCGTTTCCCCACATCTTCTGGAGCGCAGTGACCGGCGGTTCTGGGGCGGGCAGCGCTTGAACATAGGTGATGCCCGTCACGGTGCCGACCGTGATGAACGTGGCAACGCCGATGCCACAAATGATGCGCTGCGCGCCATAGGCCGCCGCACCCGGCTCTGCAGCCTCTCGGTCACGTCGCATCCAGGATGCGAGCACACGCCATTGAGATCGCGGCCAGAAAAGGCCCCACACGAAGAACACCGCGAACAGTGCCGCCGCAAAGACCAGAAAACTCACCCTTTGACTCTAGAGCGTGTGGGGCCCTGTGACCTCCGAACTACCCCAGCTCGGTGGATTCCAGCATCTCGGTTACGAGGGCGGCGATGGCGCTGCGCTCCGATCTCGTGAGCGTCACGTGACCGAAGAGGTTCTGCCCCTTGAGCGCCTCGATCACCGAGGCGACCCCGTCGTGTCGCCCCACCCGCAGATTGTCTCGCTGCGCGACATCATGGGTGAGCACAACGCGGGAGTTCTGACCGATGCGGCTGAGCACCGTGAGCAGCACATTCCGTTCAAGCGACTGGGCCTCGTCGACGATGACAAAGGCATCGTGAAGGGAACGACCCCGAATGTGCGTGAGCGGCAAGACCTCGAGCAGCCCCCTCTCCAGGACTTCGTCGAGCACGTTCTGCGAAACGACGGACCCCAGGGTGTCGAAAACGGCCTGGGCCCACGGGTTCATTTTCTCGCCGGCATCGCCGGGCAGGTAGCCGAGCTCCTGCCCTCCCACGGCATACAGCGGCCGGAACACCATGATCTTGCGGTGTTGCTGCTTCTCCAACACTGCTTCGAGCCCCGCGCACAGGGCGAGGGCAGACTTGCCGGTGCCAGCGCTGCCGCCGAGCGAAACGATGCCAATCTCGGGGTCGAGAAGCATGTCGATCGCGAGCCTCTGCTCGGCCGAGCGGCCATGCAGCCCAAACACCTCTCGGTCGCCGCGAACGAGACGCAGCTCTCCCCTGGCCGTGATGCGACCCAAAGCCGACCCGCGGTCGGAGTGAAGCACGAGCCCTGTGTTGATGGGCAGGTCGCCAATGGCTCTGGTCGAGAGCCGCTCCCGGTCATAGAGCGTAGCCATCTGATCTGCCGTCAGGGTGACCTCGGCCATGCCCGACCATCCTGAGTCCACGGCCATCTCGGCACGATATTCCTCCGCCGCAAGACCGACGGATGCTGCCTTGACTCGCAGTGGAAGATCTTTGGAGACCACGGATACGTCGAGACCCTCAGCGGCGAGATTCATGGCCACCGCAAGAATGCGCGAGTCGTTATCCCCCAGTTTGAGCCCCGAGGGGAGGGCATCCATGCTCGAGTGGTTTAGCTCGACGCGGAGAGACCCGCCGCGACCCACTTCGATGGGAAAATCCAGGCGCTCGTGTTTGATTCGTAGCTCGTCGAGCAGCCGGAGCGCCTGACGGGCAAAGTAACCGATCTCTGGGTCGTGCCGCTTCGCCTCAAGCTCCGCGATAACAACGACCGGCAGAACGACGGCATGCTCGGCGAACCGAAACATCGCCCTCGGATCGGCCAGCAAGACCGAGGTGTCGAGCACGTAGGTTCGCACCGCCTGTGACGACCCGGAACGCGAGCCGGAAGTCGGCCCCGCAATCGGCTGCTGGATTGACTGGAATGACTGGGCCACGAGCGCTCCGTCCCCGGGCAAGGATGCCCGGTTTGTACTCGGCGACACGGCCACTGCCCGCAGCACGGGCGACGCTCGAAACGATCGTTCGTGGCCGTTTCGATCAGGCGCCATACCTGATGAACCTGACGTTACGACGCTAGCCCGCCGAGGTCTAGAACGACACGCGGACTAAAAGTTACGGGCAGGTTACTG
>NZ_JBACFR010000053.1:0-8147 GCF_056262345.1 Homoserinimonas sp. | reverse complement strand
GGCGACGTGCCTCATCGTGGCGGTTTCGGGGCGCTCAACGACCGTGCAGGGCGCACAGGGGGCCGCCGTGCTCATCGTTCTCCCTGTCGTTGGCGTTGTCGTAAGCCAGGCATCCGGGCTGATGCTCTTCGATACTGCTGTCGCACTCGGCGCCTCGGGAGTGTTGGTCGTGGTCGACACCGTCGTTTTTGCTCTGGTTGCCGGCAATATTCGCCGTGAGCGCATCCTCACCCATCTGTGACCGCCCGGTGGTTCTCGAGCCTCTACCGCGACGAGACAGTAGAGACCCAGCCGCTTTCGCGCTCGCGCACGGCTCCCTCGAGATCGAGCTCACCGAGCACTGCCTGAACCTCGGCGACGGCCAGGCCGGAACGCGCCGCGAGATCGGCAGTATCCCTGGGCGATCGCGGGGAAAGGGCATCGAGAACGCGCGTCGCAGCGGCCGACCGCGAACTATTCGTCGGGCCCTCCGACCCCGGCAAACCTGATCCCCCGTCGACGAGGTCGGCCATCTGCTGCGCCGTAGTGACGCACACTGCATCAAACTCTCGAATGAGCCGATGACACCCCGCCGACGCGGGACTCGTGACGGGTCCGGGAACCGCACCGAGGGGGCGGCCTAGAGCCGCAGCATGGCCAGCTGTGTTGAGCGAGCCCGACCGCTGACCGGCCTCGAGAACGACGGTGGCCTGACCCGTCGCGGCGATTAACCTGTTGCGCTGTAGGAATCTCCATTTGCTCGGCTGCGCACCGCAGGGCAGCTCAGAAATAACCGCTCCGCATTCCACCATTCGCGCGAGGAGGGCATCGTGCCCCGAGGGATAAAAGCGATCGACGCCACCGGCAAGAAAGGCGACGGTGACTCCCCGGCTAGCGAGCGCAGTTCGGTGAGCCATGCCATCGATTCCATAAGCAGCACCAGACACGATCGCGAATCCGCGATCGACGAGCCCAGCAGAGGCTTCCATGGTCACGTGCTCGCCGTATCCGGTGGCAGCCCGCGCACCGACGAGGGAGATGGAGCGGTCGAGCGCGGCGAGCGCCTCCTCCGTGCCCCTCACCCAGAGCGCGATGGGCGCATGGGGACCTAAATCGGCAAGGGAGGCTGGCCAGAGCGGGTCCCTGGGAGTAAGCAGACGCACCCCCAACCGCGCTGCCTGTGCGAGCGCGAGAAGCGCTGATGAGGAACGCAGGCGTGGCGTCCACCGATCGAGGGCCTTCGCGACATCGGCAGCACCTACGTCGTTCGGTGCCGCATCCGAATCGGCAATCTCCGCAGCAATTGACTCGGCAGGGGCACGATCAATGAGAACAGTCAACGCTCGGGCCGGGCCTAACGCCGCAATGAGCTCCCCTGCCACACGGTCACCCGGTTCAGCGATCCCCGACCAGCCCGCACGCGCGAAGATCTCCGCGGCCTCGTCTCCATCCGCTGCCGCAGCCACCGCCGAAACGTGGGCAGACACCTCGCTCGTGGCGAGTCCGAATATGGTCATGAAATACCTCTCCTCAGAAACAGGGCTCGCCCGATGTGGTCGGCACGAGGAGACGACGAACCATCGAGATCGGAGATGGTCCATGCGGTGCGCAGCACCCTGTCGTATCCGCGCATAGTGATGGCCCCTCTCTCGAGCGCTCGGTCGAGTGACGCCGTCGCGTTAGCAGGGGGTCGGTGCGCCGGGGCCCTGAGCCAGACCCCAGACACCCGAGAGTTGAGCCGCCACGGCGTCGCGCTCAGTCGCTCGGCAGCAGCAGCCCGCGCAAGAACAACCCGGCGCCGAGCATCCCCCGTGGTGACCCGCTGGCCGTCTTCGCTGAGCCGCATCTGAGCTGCGGTAATGCGGTTGACCCGCAACTGAATATCGATGCGATCGAGCAGCGGACCCGAGAGCCGAGCCAGGTATCGGCGACGCGCCGCGGGAGGGCACGTGCACTCAGCGTCGGCACCGCCGTAGTTGCCACAGGGGCAAGGGTTTGCGGCGAGTACGAGCTGGAATCGGCCCGGAAAACTAGCGACTGCATTCGCACGGTGGATCGTGATGGAGCCCGATTCAAGCGGCTGCCTGAGGGTATCGAGCACGGAGCTCGAGAACTCCGGAGCTTCGTCGAGAAAAAGAACTCCGTGGCAGGCCCGGGCCGCAGCGCCCGGCCGAATCACGCCGCTGCCACCGCCGACGAGTGACGCGGCGGTCGCGGTATGGTGCGGCGCCTCGAACGGAGGCCGCGCGTCGAGAGCACGGCCGACGCGGCGGCCAGAGAGTGACCGAAGGGAGCTCACCTCCAGCGCCTCGTCCGGCGTTAGGTCGGGAAGCAGGCCCGGGAGTCGCGCAGCAAGCATCGTCTTGCCCGCCCCGGGCGGGCCCAGCATGAAAAGGTGGTGCCCTCCCGCAGCCGCAACGACAAGCGCGTCGATCGATTCGGCGCCGCCCATGACATCGGCGAGGTCGGTGTCGTCGCGATCGTGGCCCTCCGCGACGGGAGCCGCGTGCAGAGCATCCACGGGTATGGGATCAAGCTCGCTGCCATGCCAGATTGCGGCGTCCCTGAGGGAGGCGACCCCCACGACTCTGATGCCGGGCACCAGTTCGGCTTCGTGCTGGTTGCCCACGGGCACCATGACCGTCGTCGATCCCGCCCTGGCCGCAGCGACGACGGACGGGAGGATGCCCACCGTCGGGCGCAGTCTGCCGTCGAGCCCCAGCTCCCCGAGATGCACAACAGAGGCGACCGACTCCGCCGAGACCGCTCCATCGGCGGCGAGCGACGCGAGCGCGATGGCAAGGTCGAAGGCCGAACCGTGTTTGGGCAGTGATGCGGGCGAGAGGTTAACGGTGATCTTGCGACTGGCCAGCGGGCATCCCGAGTTCGCCGCCGCAGCCCTAACGCGTTCGCGAGCTTCGCCGAGGGCGGCATCGGGCAGACCGATGATCGCAAAACCTGGCAGATTGCTCGAGATATCGGCCTCAACCTCGACGAGTTCACCGGCGAGACCGAGCAGCGCAACCGCATTGGTTCGTGCGACCGCCATCAGTGGATTCGCATGACGTGTTCGACGACCGGCACAGCTCCAGATCGCCGGAGAACCCCGATCGCATCGATGCGGATGCTGCGGCGTCGGAGGGCGGTGAGCTCAATGGGGTTCTGCTCGCACCAGGCGGCAGCGAGCCTGCGCAGCCGGGCGAGCTTCTGCGGGGTTATGGCCTCGAGCGGGTGGCCATATCGCAGGCTCGACCGGGTCTTGACCTCAACGAACACCGTGTCACGCCCATCGAACGCCACGATGTCGATCTCGCCCTGCTGGCAGCGCCAGTTTCTTTCGAGAATCGTGTATCCCGCCCTGGCAAGAAACGCCGCAGCGTGATTCTCACCCCACTCGCCTAGCTCATCCTTAGCGGACATAACCACCTCCTGCGTCGACTCTCTCCCTTGGGGACGGCGCAGATTGAGCAGAAGTCGATCGCGGTGGAACGGGCTATGACCGCTGTGGTGGGGAGGACAGAAGCCCAGACAATCTCACCTGATGTACAGGAGGGCGTGAATATGCTGAGCGGTTGTGACCTCAGAACGACGATCGGCCCGCCGAGACAGCCCTAGCTCGACTCCCGCCGAAACAGTAGCCCGGCATGGACGTTTGCCGCGCAATGGAACGGGCCGCGGCCTACTTCGCTTGGTAGCATCCGTCGCCGCCGTCGCCGTAGTCAGCACCGTATTCGTCGGCGGAGTAGCCGCCCTAAGCCTGACCAGCCAGCTCAAGCCGGGCATCGCGCTCGCGGGCGAAGAGACCGTTCCCGATATCGGCGCGATCGAAGGCGGAGTAAACCTGCTGCTCATCGGAAGCGACGGAGGGGAAGGCAACGCCGCTTATGGCAAACGCGAGGCCGAACTCAATGACGTCACAATGCTGATGCACATCTCTGAAGATCACACCAACGCCACGGTTATCAGCTTTCCCCGCGACCTTCTGGTCGACATTCCCGCCTGCACCGACGAGGACGGAAACCAGAACCGAGCCGTGACGTCGCAGAAGCTCAATAGCTCGCTCGGCCGCGGAGGCCTCGCCTGCACCGTGCTCACGGTCGAAAAGCTCACGGGACTCGAGATCCCCTATGCCGCCAAGATCGAGATGGACGGCGTGATCCAGATGTCGACCGCCGTCGGTGGCGTCGATGTCTGCGTAGGCACGGCCATCCGCGACCGTCAGATCGGCTTCAGCCTGGATGCCGGCGAGCACACGTTGGCCGGATGGGACGCACTGCAGTTTCTGCGCACCCGCTACGGAGTCGGCGACGGCAGTGACCTGAGCCGCAACGACAACCAGCGAGTCTTTCTCTCGGCCCTCGTGCGCAAGATCAAGAGCGAAGAGACCCTCTCCAATGTGGTGACCGTCTACGGGCTCGCCAAAGCCGCAATCAGCAATATGCAGATGTCGAACAGCCTGCAGAACGTGAACACCCTGGCCTCGATCGCGGTGGCCCTCAAAGACATTCCGCTCGACAGTGTGCTGTTCCTGCAGTACCCCGGGGCCATAGGAATGGCCGGAAGCCAGAGCGTAGTTGTGCCGAATAAGAAGGATGCCGCGGTGCTATTCGGCGCTATCAAGGCCGACCAGCAGCTCGCCATTACGGGTGGGCTCGGCAACGGTTCCCTGACGGATCCCACGGTGCCGGAGCCGGTCGAACCAGACGCAGCCGCTGGCGCGGATAACGAGGCGGGTGCCGGAGAAGGATCGGTCGACGCGGGGGCGAGCACTCCGCCAGAGTCGACGACCGAGCCAACAGCCCCGGCAATCATTGATCTGCCAGGAACGGTGAAGGGTCAAACCGCCGGCACTCTCACCTGCTCGGCGGGGCAATAGCCCGCAGAACGCAGCGGTCTGGGGGCTGCCCTGGACTTACTCGTCGAGCGCGAGCTCTTTAGGCAACTCAAGCTCTTTGGCGTTGAGTTCCTCGACGTTGACGTCTTTAAAGGTGAGCACCCTGACGGCTTTAACGAAGCGGTCAGAGCGGTAGACATCCCACACCCAGACATCCTTCATCGTCAGCTCAAAGTAGAAGTCATGCTCCGTGTCTTGACGGACCAGCTCGACCTCGTTGGCCAGATAGAAGCGCCGCTCGGTCTCGACGACATAGCGAAACTGCGACACAACATCGCGGTACTCGCGAAACAGCGCCAGCTCAACCTCGCGGTCGTAGTCTTCGAATTCGTCTTCGTCCATAGCGGTTCAATCCTACGCTCATCCCTGCGGCACCCGATGCCCCCGAAATCGACCGTAGACGAAGCTTCTGCTCGCTAGAGCGCGATCTCGAGTTGCGTCTTGAGCCAGGTGTGGCGGTGAAGCTCGCTAGGCCCGAGCCTGTCGATCGCCTCATAGTGCGCAGCGCTGCCATATCCCTTGTTGCCCGACCAGCCATAGCCGGGAATGCGCGTGTCCTCCGCGATCATGATGCGATCGCGATGCACCTTGGCCACGATGGACGCGGCCGAGACCGACGCGCAGTCCCGGTCGGCCTTCGTGCGCGTTTGCACCCTCAGCGGGTTGACGAGCGCGGGTGACAGCCAGTCGAAGTGACCATCGAGCAGGATTACAGAGTCGTGGATTGCAACGCCCGCCTCATGCAGGCTCATGAGAGCGCGCTTGCCAGCGAGGCCTAGGCACGCCGAGATTCCCAGGCGGTCAACCTCGTCCGCCGTAGCCAGCCCGACGGCACTAAACAGCGCCCAGTCGCGGGTGAGCGGCTCCAATTCATCCCGTCGCTTCTCGCTGAGCAGCTTCGAGTCACGCAGCCTCTCGGGGATCGGCGGCATGATCTCGGAGACCACCGCCATCCCTACCCCTACGGGACCTGCGATAGCCCCCCGACCGACTTCGTCGCATCCGATGACGAACCGTGCGCCTTGGCGGTGAAGATCGGCCTCAATCTCAAGAGTGGGTGCTGCGGCTGCCATCTCACTTGGCCAAGGGCTGGGCCCCGGCGACTCCTTCGAAGACTGTGGGGTAATTGTCGAGCCACGTCCAGCGCTCTGTGGGCCAGCTGATCATCACGGCACGCCCCACGACATTGTCAACCGGTACATAACCCTTGCTCGGGCCCGTCACGTTGCAGCGGGAATCGCAAGAGTTGTAGCGGTTGTCGCCCATAACCCAGAGTGAACCCTCGGGAACGGTGACGGCGAAGTCGTCTTTGGCGACCTTATTCACCCGGTCAGGAAGCTTGAGATAGGGCTCGTCCAGGGGAACACCATTGACAGACATCTGGCCGAAGGCATTGCAGCAGGCGACCTCGTCGCCCGGCAGGCCAATCACCCTCTTGATCAGGTGATCGTTGCTATCCGGTGCGCTAAATCCAATGAGTGCGAGGAACCAATCGAGCGCCTCCACCAGCGGCGGGCGCGTCTCCTCAGGAACCTGGGTGAGCCATCCGCCGGGGTCTCGGAACACGACGATGTCGCCCCGCTCCAGCTCGACCATGTCGGGAACCAACTGGTTCACGATGATGCGGTCGTTGATCTGGAGCGTGTTCTCCATCGACGACGACGGGATGTAAAACGACCGAACGAGAAAGGTCTTGATTCCCACCGAGATGATGATCGCGGCGATAAAGATGATCAGGAGATCGCGAAGAAAGAGCGCGACGCCGCGGCCTTTGCTGCGGCGTCTCGGAACGGCGGCGGAGTCTGCCTCCGCCGAAGAATTGTCTGTCATTAAACCCCTGAGCTCCCCACCAGTTTATGTGGTGGGGAGCTCGGTAAACCTCTGAGGGATCGGAACTAGCCCGAATTAGTTGTCGCGCTTTTCCTTGATCTTGGCCTTCTTGCCACGCAGTTCGCGCAGGTAGTAAAGCTTGGCGCGACGGACGTCACCGCGGGTGACGACCTCGATGCGGTCGATCACGGGCGAGTGCACCGGGAAGGTACGCTCTACGCCGACCTGAAAGCTGACCTTGCGAACCGTAAACGTCTCGCGAACGCCCTCGTTCTGGCGGCCGATGACGACGCCCTGGAAGACCTGAACACGGGAGCGGGTGCCCTCGATGATGTTGACGTGCACCTTGACGGTGTCACCGGCGCGGAACTCCGGAATGTCGGAACGGAGGGAAGCCGCGTCGACGGCGTCGAGAATATGCATTGTTGTTCGCTCTCTGCGACCGCCACAGGTCGACCGCGTTCTCGGTTCTGCAAGAAAGGGATGGTGCCATAAGACTGCAGACTCCCCTGTGGCAGAGTCGTGCGCAGGCACAAACACTCATTCTGCCACACGCAGCCCTGCGGTGCTAATTCGCCCGGAGGATGCGAACCGCGGCTAGACCTCAGGCGGGTCGATGCGGATGACCTGGCCAGCGAGCGGAGCGTCGGGTCGCGGGTGCGTCCTGCGATACTCCTGCGCCGAGGGAACCGAGATCTCGAAAGTGTCGATGGCCGACTGAACGCGGCGCTTAGTCTCCGACAGGAGCTGCCACACGGCACTCCAGAACGCCGCGAGGCCGACGAGGATCACGGGAATCGAGATCGCGCCGTGTTCGACCACCCCGGCGAGGATGATCGACAGGTACCAGGCAGACAGCAGCCCGAGGTCCCATGCCGAGGGGCCTCCCCCTTCGCGCACCGACTTGCGAAACCAGGTCACGGTCGCCACGATCGCCATAAAGACTCCGAGTGCGACACCGGACAGGGTTACCAGCGGTATCTGCCAGTCATCGACTCGCAGGATGAAGGCGCGGGCGAGGATAAGCCATAGGGGCAGCACAATGGCGGCCCCGAAGATGATCGGGACAAACAGACGGCGCGCAGACATGGCCTCACAGTAGTGGTCGGCGCTGGACGCCCGCCGAACGCGGTTAGTCGAGCGCCGGTGGCGGCAGCAGTTCGGGCCGCACGCTGCGGGTGCGTTCGATCTGCTGCTCGCGCCGCCACCGCGCGATCGCAGCGTGGTTGCCGCTCAGGAGCACAGGCGGCACCTCACGTTCGCGCCATACCGCAGGCTTGGTGTAGCTCGGGTACTCGAGTAGCCCGCCCTCGTGGCTCTCTTCAACGAGGCTCTCTGGGTTGCCGACAACGCCAGGAATGAGCCGACCGATGGCCTCGATCATGGCCATCGTGGCGACCTCTCCCCCGTTGAGGACATAGTCGCCGAGGCTTACGAGGCGAAC
>NZ_JBACFR010000052.1:0-9796 GCF_056262345.1 Homoserinimonas sp. | reverse complement strand
AACGAGCACGAGCTGGGGCGGATGATCGACGCGATTGAGGCGCGCATCGCACCCCACATCGGCCCGGCAGAGGCAGCCAAGTATGTGGCCGAATATCGCGACGGCACGGCGCTCGTCGGCACCCCGCAGCAGGTCACCGACCGCCTCGGGGCGATGGGCGACCTGGGGCTCGCGTATGCGATCCACTACTTTGCCGACGTCGCCTACGACCGCACGAGTGCCCAGCTGTTCGAGCGCGAGGTCCTGCCAGCGCTGCGCTAGGCGCGCGCCCGCCAGCGCTCGACTCGGGCCCGCTAGCTCCACCGCTAGCTCCACCGCTAGCGCTAGTCGCGTGCCCAGCAAGCGCTCGGCGCGCCCTTAAACTGCTCGCCGCGCCCGAAGTATCGGGAGCGGCGAGCAGTTACGAGGAGCGGCGAGCGACCGGGCCGGGCCAGGCGCGGGCCGGGCTAGGCGAGCGACCGGGCCGACGCTACCGGTTCTCCGGCGTGCTGACTTGGAGCCCCTCGCCGTCGGGCTGCAGACTCACCAGGACGGTGTCGCCGTCCACGATGCGGCCGCCGAGCAGGGCCATCGCCAGCTTGTCGTCGATCTCCTTCTGCATGAGCCTGCGCAACGGGCGGGCACCATAGAGCGGGTCGTAGCCGCGCTCGGCCAGCCACGCCCTCGCATCCGGAGTCACCGCAAGCTCAAGCCTGCGTTCGGCAAGGCGCCGGCCGAGCCGGTCGATGTAGAGCTCCACGATCTGGGCGAGATCTTGCTCGCTCAGCGCCGAGAAGACCACGATGTCGTCGAGACGGTTCACAAACTCGGGCTTGAACGCCTGACGCACCGCGAGCATCACCGCCTCCTCCTTCATCTCGGGCGTCATCGTGGGGTCGATGAGGAACTGGCTGCCCAGGTTCGAGGTGAGGATGAGGATGGTGTTGCGAAAATCGACCGTGCGGCCCTGGCCGTCGGTGAGCCGCCCGTCGTCGAGCACCTGCAGCAGCACATCGAAGACCTCGGGGTGCGCCTTCTCGACCTCGTCGAGCAGGATCACCGAGTAGGGGCGACGACGCACGGCCTCCGTGAGCTGACCGCCCTGTTCGTAGCCGATGTAGCCGGGAGGGGCTCCGACCAGGCGCGAGACCGAGAATTTCTCCCCGTATTCGCTCATATCGATGCGGATCATGGCCTTCTCGTCGTCGAAGAGGAACTCGGCGAGTGCCCTCGCGAGTTCCGTCTTGCCCACGCCGGTTGGCCCGAGGAACAGGAACGACCCCGTGGGGCGGCTGTCGTCGGCGATGCCGGCGCGCGACCTGCGCACAGCATCCGAGACAGCCTCGACGGCCCGCTTCTGCCCGACGAGGCGCTTGCCGAGTTCCGCCTCCAGGTGCAGCAGCTTCTCGGTCTCTCCCTGCAGGAGTCGCCCGACCGGGATGCCGGTCCACGCCGCGACCACCGCAGCGATATCGCTCTCCGTGACCTGGTCGTTGACCATCCGCTCGCCCTTGATCTCGGCGTTCTCCGCCTCCGCGATCGCCTTTTCGATGCGCGGGATGACCTCATAGTTGAGTTTGGATGCCGCCTGGTAGTCGCCCTCGCGCATCGCCAGATCGAGCTTGATGCGGGCCCCGTTGAGCTGAGTCTTGAGCTCACCGACATCCTGAAGCGCCGATTTCTCGTTCTTCCACCGCGCCTCGAGCTCGACCAGGACGTCGTTCTTCTCGGCCATGTCTTCGCGGAGCTTCTCGAGCCTGGCCTTGGACGCGGGGTCTTTCTCCTTCTTGAGAGCGAGCTCCTCAATGCGCATGCGGTCTACCGCGCGCTTGAGTTCATCGATCTCGACCGGCGACGAGTCGATCTCCATCTTGAGCCGGCTTGCCGCCTCGTCGATCAGGTCGATGGCCTTATCGGGTAGCTGCCTGCCCGTGATGTAGCGGTTGCTCAGCGTGGCCGCAGCGACAAGGGCGCTGTCGGCGATGGCCACTTTATGGTGGGCCTCGTAACGCTCCTTGAGTCCACGGAGAATGGCGACGGTGTCTTCGACGCTCGGCTCGCCCACGAACACCTGCTGGAAGCGCCGCTCAAGTGCCGCATCCTTCTCAATGTATTCGCGGTACTCGTTGAGGGTGGTTGCTCCGATCATGCGAAGCTCACCGCGGGCGAGCATGGGCTTGAGCATGTTGGATGCCGCCACGGATCCCTCGCCGCCGCCAGCGCCCATGAGGGTGTGCAGTTCGTCGATGAAGGTGATGACCTCGCCGTCGGAGTCGTTGATCTCCTTGAGCACGGCCTTGAGGCGCTCCTCGAACTCGCCGCGATACTTGGCCCCGGCCACGAGGGCAGCGAGGTCGATCGAGACGAGCCGCTTGCCCTTGAGCGAGTCGGCGACATCGCCAGCGACGATTCGCTGGGCAAGCCCCTCGACGACGGCAGTCTTGCCCACACCGGGCTCCCCGATCAGAACAGGGTTGTTCTTGGTGCGTCGCGTAAGCACCTGGCTGACCCTGCGAATCTCAGCATCACGCCCGATGACGGGATCGAGCTTGCCCGTTCGTGCGATCTCGGTGAGATCAACGCCGTACTGCTCGAGCGCGCTCTTTTGCTCCTCGTCGGTTCCTGGAGCTCCCTGCATGTTCGCCATCTGCTCTTCCCTCTCACGCAATCGAGTCGGAGTGACTCACTTTTGTCTCACGGGTGTTGCGGTTGTTTTCGTCTTGTCGTCTATCTCTGGCCGACCAGGGGCGCCTGCGCCATAGGTCGACACCGTCACGGTGAATTTAGGATTCTGGCCCACCAACCTGGTTGGTCCGACCGTGCGGGTGAGCGCAGAACGGTAGGCCAGGTGCGAGTTGTAGACGGTCCAGAGTTCGCCGCCCGGCTTGAGCACCCGTGCGGCATCTTCGAACAGGCTCAGTGCGATTCCGGCATGAACGGCAGAACCGACGTGGAACGGCGGATTGAGCACGACGAGATCTGCACAGTTGTCAGGCTGATTTGAGAGGCCGACATCCTGCACCACCGTAATCGGCAAGTCGTTGGCTTCGGCCGTCGCACGGGCCGACGCCACGGCCGCCGCGGACTGGTCCGTGGCGAGAACGGCGAGGCCCGGTCGAGACTTGGCAAGCGCAGCCGCGAGGATGCCACTGCCGCAGCCCAGGTCGATCGCCGTGCGAGCATCCGGTTTCATCTGGCGCAAGAAGCCCAGCAGATAGCGCGTGCCGATATCGAGCTTGGAGCCGGAGAACACGCCACCGTGAGCGCACACCCACATCCCCAGTTCATCGATGTATTCGCGCTGCGGGTAGTGGGTGATCTGGGGGTTCTCTCGCACGCCTTTGGCCACCAGAACGCGCGACTTCTGCCGCGCCAACGAGGGCGTCACGGTGTCGAAGTGGCGAGAGAGAACGTCGTTCATGGCGGGCGCGAGATGCTTGATGCGGCCGCCGGCGTAGATCACCACCGAGGGGTCGGCGTAGCGGGCGATGAGCGCCGCGGTCTCGTCGAGCTGCGACAGGCTCCGCGGCAACTGCATGAGCACCGTTGTGGCCCCCTCGACGAGGGCGGGCTCCAGCCCAAAGCTCTCGTAGCGGTCGCCGAGCCCGCAACTCGCGGCGTTATGAGCGAGCGCCTGCTGCCCGCTCAGCACGTCTTGATGAACCCTGATTCCCCACGCATCGTGCTGCGCGGCGGCACCGAGGGTGAGTGCTCCGTAGCGGTCGCCGATCACCACCACCCTGTTGGGTGCCTCGGCGAGCGCAGCGCGTGCCTCGTCGAGGATGAGCCGGTCACTCGCATCAACGGCAAAAAGGTTGTCTGCCTCGAGGTCGGGAAACCGTCGCAGGCGCGAAAAATCAAACTCGGCCACGGTCAGCTCCGCTCAATGGCCGCCACACGACGACCTCGTTGGGGCGCCGGATGCGCTCACCGGTTCTCAGGGAGACAACGGCACCTGACTCGTCGGCAGCGAACACTCGCCGCCCGGGTCGGTTGAGCAGCTCGTCGGCGAGTGCGACCTCTAGTTCTCGCACGCGCTCCGTGAGCTGACCCACCTGGTTTTCGAGATCAAGGATGCGACGGATGCCCTCGAGGCTGACCCCTTCGGCTCCGAGCGCTGCGATCTCCCGCAGCTGCACAACATCCTTCATCGAATAGCGCCGCGACTTTCCGCTCGTGCGTTTGGGGCGCACCAAGCCCATGCGATCGTACTGACGCAGAGTCTGCGGGTGCATGCCCGAGAGTTCTGCAGCAACCGCAATGGCAAACAGCGGGGTCGCGGGGTCCATTCCTATCCCCTTCGAGCCTTGGCGAGCAGATCCTCGCGCGGGTTTTCGTCTGGCAGGGCCTTGGCCAACGCCTTGACAGCCTTGGCGGCATCCGGGGTGAGCCTGCTGGGCACGACAACGTGCACGGTCGCGAGCAGGTCGCCAGAGTGTGAGGGCGTCACGACACCGCGCCCCTTGACGCGCAGAACGCGCCCGCTGGGTGTGCCCGGGGCCACCTTGAGCTTGACCGGGTCTCCGCCGAGCGTGGGCACCTCGATCGTCGCGCCTTCGACGGCCTCGACAAAGGTGATCGGCACGTCGACGCGCAGGTTGTCTCCGTCGCGCGAGAACACGGGATGCTTGGTCACCGACACCGCGATGGTCAGGTCGCCGGCGGGCCCGCCATCGGGGCTCGGCTCTCCCTTGCCCTTGAGCCGGATCTTTTGTCCATCGCTGACCCCTGCGGGAATGCGCACGGTCATCGGCTTGCCGTTGACGCCCTGCAGCCGGATGGTGTCGCCCTTGATGGCAGACACGAAGTCGAGGGTCGTCGTGGCCGTAACATCGCGGCCCTTGGTCGGGGCGGTGCGAAAACCACCACCGCCACCCCCGAACATGCCTCCGAAAATATCGCCGAAGTCGGCGCTTTGGGTGCGGCCTCCGCCGCCAGCACCGAACATGCCTCCGAAGATGTCGTCGAACCCGCCGGCCTGGCCTTGGCCCCCTGCGGTGAAGCGGGGTTGGCCCATTCCCATCGCGCGCACCTGGTCGTATTCGCGTCGAGTCTCGGGGTCCGAGAGCACAGCGTTTGCTTCGCTGATCTCCTTGAATCGGGCCTCGGCTTTGGCATCGCCAGGGTTCGAGTCGGGATGGTACTGCCGTGCGAGTTTGCGATAGGTCTTCTTGAGGTCTGCATCGGAGACGTCTTTCGAGACTCCGAGCACCTTGTAGAAGTCCTTCTCCAACCAGTCTTGGCTGGCCATCGGCGACTCCTCTCTAAAACTAGGGCGCAGCGGGTCGGGTGTCTCCACCCGACCCGCTGATCGCAGGTTGTTACTAGTCCTGAGGAACCGCCACGGCGACCTGGGCTGCGCGAAGCAGCCGGTCTCCGAGTCGGTAGCCCACCTTGTGCACATCGAGCACGGTCATGACCGTGACATCGGGGCTGGGCACCTGGGCGATGGCCTCATAGACGCTGGGGTCGAACTCCGCGCCCTTTTCGCCAACGCGCTCGAGCCCTGTGCGCTCAAGGGTTGAGCGCAGCTTCTGCGCGATGATCACGAACGGCCCGTCTTCGAGGTCGCCGTGCGCTTCTGCCCTGTCGAGATCATCGAGCACGGGGAGTAGCGACGAGACGACGTCGGCGACGGCCAGGACGCGGTTAGCCTCCCGGTCGCGTTCGACCCGCTTGCGATAGTTGGCGTACTCGGCCTGCAGTCTCTGCAGGTCGGCCAGCCGTTCGGTCGCGAGGTCGCTGGCGTTCTTCTCGAGGAACGAAAGGTCGGCGTCTTCGAGCGATGTCTCGACGTCGGGCCCTTCAGCCTCGATCAGGCCTTCGGCTTCCGCAGCGTTCTCTGTGTTTCCCACATCGGGCTCAGGCACTTCGTCTGAGTTCTTGCCTTGATTCTTGTCAGTCATAGTTACTTCTTGTCGTCCTCGTCCACGACCTCGGCGTCGACGATGTCCTCATCCGTCGCCTCGGCGCTTTCGGCGGTGGGAGCAGACTCCGCTGCCTGTGCAGCAGCGTAGATCTCTTCGCCGATCTTCTGCTGGCTCTCGTTGAGCTTGTCGAGGGCGGTCTTGACCGCTGCCTCGTCGTCGCCAGCGAGGGCCGACTTGAGGGCGTCGACATCGGCCTGAACCTCGGTCTTCACGCCGTCAGAGAGCTTGTCTTCGTTCTCCTTGAGAAGCTTCTCGGTGGAGTAGACGAACTGCTCGGCAGCGTTGCGCACCTCGGCTTCTTCGCGACGACGCTTGTCTTCTGCCGCGTGCTCTTCGCCCTCGCGCACCATGCGGTCGATGTCTTCCTTCGACAGCGCAGAGCCACCCGTGATGGTGATGGACTGCTCCTTGCCGGTGCCCTTGTCCTTGGCGTGCACCTGCACGATGCCGTTGGCGTCGATGTCGAAGGTGACCTCGATCTGCGGGATGCCGCGGGGGGCGGGAGCGATGCCGGTGAGCTCGAACGTTCCCAGGTTCTTGTTGTCGCGGGTGAACTCACGCTCGCCCTGGAAGACCTGGATCGCCACAGAAGGCTGGTTGTCGTCTGCCGTGGTGAAGGTCTCGCTGCGCTTCGTCGGGGTAGCGGTGTTGCGCTCGATGAGCTTCGTCATGATGCCACCCTTGGTCTCGATACCGAGGCTCAGGGGGGTCACGTCGATGAGCAGAACGTCCTTGCGCTCACCCTTGAGAACGCCGGCCTGGAGGGCTGCGCCAACCGCGACGACCTCATCCGGGTTCACGCCCTTGTTGGGCTCCTGGCCGCCAAGAAGGTTCTTGACGAGGTCGGAGACCGCGGGCATACGGGTAGAGCCACCAACGAGAACAACGTGGGCGATGTCAGAAACCTTGACGCCGGCCTCCTTGATCACGTCGTTGAACGGGCGCTTGGTGCGCTCGAGCAGGTCGGCGGTGAGCTCTTCGAACTTGGCGCGCGTGAGGGTCTCGTCCAGGTTGGCCGGGCCGTTCTCCGTGAGGGAGAGGTAGGGCAGCTGGATGCTCGTGCTCATCGAGGAGCTGAGCTCCTTCTTGGCCTGCTCAGCGGCTTCCTTGAGACGCTGCTTGGCGATCTTGTCGTTCGAGACGTCGACGCCTGTGGTCTCCTTGAAGCGCTTGATGAGGTAGTCGACAACGCGCTGATCCCAGTCGTCGCCACCGAGGCGGTTGTCACCGGCGGTCGCGCGCACCTGGATCGTGGAGAAGTCGTCGTCCTTGCCCACCTCGAGCAGCGAGACGTCGAAGGTTCCGCCACCGAGGTCGAAGACGAGGATGAGCTCGTCTTCTTTGCCCTTGTCGAGGCCATAGGCCAGGGCTGCTGCGGTGGGCTCGTTGATGATGCGCAGCACGTTGAGTCCGGCGATCTCACCGGCATCCTTGGTGGCCTGGCGCTCTGAGTCGTTGAAGTACGCGGGAACCGTGATGACGGCATCCGTGACGGGCTCGCCCAGGTACTGCTCGGCGTCACGCTTGAGCTTGGCGAGGATGCGGGCCGAGATCTCCTGCGGCGTGTACTTCTTGCCGTCGATGTCGGTGGTCCAGTCGGTGCCCATGTGGCGCTTGACTGAGGCGATCGTGCGGTCAACGTTCGTGACGGCCTGACGCTTGGCGGTTTCTCCGACGAGGGTCTCGCCGTCCTTGGTGAAGGCCACAACGGAGGGCGTGGTGCGGAAGCCCTCGGCGTTGGCGATAACGGTGGGTTCGCCACCCTCCAGAACGGCAACCACCGAGTTGGTGGTACCGAGGTCGATTCCTACTGCACGAGCCATGTGCGTTCTCCTTATATGTTGCGTGTTTCTGAGGCTGGAATGAAGTCTTGCCCGCGCTCAACTACATAGTTGAGCCGGAGTAGCTCAATTTTAGATCAGGGCTCGGCCGTGTCAAGTCGAATGCGAAAAACTTGCGCCACTCTCACTCAACTTTCAGCCCCGACGCTCACTGTAATTCGTCGCCCCGACCCTCGCATTGGGAGGCGCAGAAAACTAACCCAGCACCAGTAACCTGATCGCATGACGACCAACCACGGCAGCGAAGCCGTTCCCGCACCCCCTACGGCAGCCAACACCCAGGCGCTCGGTCCGATCGGTCGGGGAGTGAGCGGCGACCCGGCTCCCAAAAAGGTCGTCCTGTCATGGGCCATGTGGGACTGGGCCATGCAGCCCTTCAACACGGTCATCCTCACCTTCGTGTGGGTCTCGCTGTACCTGACATCCCGCCAGTTCCTCGAGCCGGAGGTCGCAGCATCCGGGCAACTGGCAGACGGCAGCTGGATGAGCTGCGCCCTGGCCGAGAACATGGCAAGCGAGTACTGCCGGGGTCTCACCGATCTTGCTGAATGGTGGGGCTGGGCCAACTTTGCCGCTGGCATCTTGATTCTCGTTCTCGCTCCCGTGCTGGGCCAGCAGGCCGATGCCCGGGGTAACAAGAAGAAGTGGCTCATCGGCGCCACGATCGCGATAGCGCTCATCCAGTTCTCCCTCTTCTTCGTCGAAGCTGACCCCAAGTACTTCTGGTTCGGCGCCCTCGCCGTCGCAATCGGGGCGGTCGTTAGCGAGATCGGCGGGGTCAGCTACAACGCGATGCTCGTCGAGGTCTCGACGCCCGCGACCGTCGGCCGCATCTCAGGCCTCGGATGGGGCCTCGGCTACATCGGCGGCATCCTCGCACTCGTGCTGTGCATCCCGCTCATCTTTGGCATTGGCACCGACCAGGCGCTCGCCTTCAAGCTCGTCGCTGTGGTCTGCGCGGTCTGGACGCTAATCTTCGCGATCCCGATGTTTAGGAACGTGCCCGAGTCTCCCGCGTACCCGGGCGCCCAGAAGGCCTCCTTCTTTGGCTCCTACGTCGTGCTGGCAAAGGACCTCGCCAAGCTGTTCAAGCACAACCGCTCGACGTTCTGGTTTCTGGTCTCCGCCGCGGTCTACCGCGACGGGCTCGCCGGGGTCTTCGCCTTCGGTGCCATCCTCGCTGCGCAGGGCTTCGGCTTCAGCACGATCGAGGTGATGATCTTCGGCGTCGCCGCCAACCTGGTCGCCGGCGTCTCAACCATCTTCGCCGGGCGAATCGACGACATTGTCGGCCCGAAGCGACTTATCGTCGCGACCTTGGCAGGACTCGTGCTGATGACGGTCGCGGTGTTCGCCCTTCGCGACTACGGCACGATTGTCTTCTGGATCTGCGGTCTTACCCTGTGCGCCTTCGTGGGCCCCGCCCAGGCCGCGAGCCGCGGACTGCTCACGCGCGTCACCCCTGCTGGCATGCAGGGCGAGATATTCGGCCTCTACGCCACGACGGGCCGCGTCGCCAGCTTTCTCTCCCCTCTCGCCTGGGCGCTCTTCCTGAGCATCTTCGGCGGAATCATCTACGGAGTGCTCGGCATCGGCCTCGTGCTTCTGATTGGCCTCATCATGCTGCTCTTCGTACGTCTGCCGAAGCACGAACGCGTGGCGTGACCCGCAGCATCCGCCGCCCTCTGCACACAACGAGGGTGGCGGAGCGCGCCAATCAAGGGCACTCTGAGGAAATGACCAACCCCACTATCGTCAACGCTGAACTCCTCCGCTCGCTGCACGTGCCCGGTTCACCGCTCATCGTGACCAATGTGTGGGATGCCGTAACCGCCCGCATCGTCTCCGAAGTTCAAGGGGTCAAGGCCCTCGCCACAGCGAGCCACTCGATCTCGTTCGCCCACGGTGTGCCCGATAGCGAAGGACTCACGGTAGACCAGGCGCTCGCCGCCGCGAAACTCGTCATCGACGCAACGTCGCTGCCGGTGTCTGTCGACTTTGAGAAGGGGTATTCGGCCGACGCCAAGGGGGTCGAAGACAATGTGG
>NZ_JBACFR010000051.1:0-4566 GCF_056262345.1 Homoserinimonas sp. | reverse complement strand
TACGCACTATGCGCCTTATTCCGTTCCGGTCTTCTACTGCTGTTCAGGCGATCCGCTGCCGCGCACCGAGGCACCGCCGAGAAATCCTTCCGCAATGCCCTTGAGCGACTCCGTGAGCTCGGAGGGAATGATCCAGAGCTTGCTCGCCTCACCCTCAGCGATCTTTGGCAAGGTCTGCAAGTACTGGTACGCGAGCAGCGGCGCGTCTGGTCGGCCTTCATGAATCGCCTGAAACACGGTCGTGATCGCCTCAGCCTCACCCTGTGCCCGAAGCACGGCAGCCTTGGCATCGCCCTCAGCGGAGAGGATTGCCGCCTGGCGCGACCCTTCGGCCTGCAAAATGGCGGCCTGCTTCGTGCCTTCCGCCGTCAGGATCGCGGCTCGCTTATCGCGCTCCGCCCGCATCTGCTTCTCCATCGAGTCCTGAATGCTCAGGGGAGGGTCAATAGCCTTCAGCTCCACGCGACCAACGCGGATGCCCCACTTGCCTGTCGCTTCATCGAGCACAATGCGCAACTGCCCGTTGATGTTGTCGCGGCTCGTCAGGGCCTCTTCGAGGTTGAGACCACCGACAACGTTTCGCAGGGTCGTGGTCGTGAGCTGCTCAACCGCACCCAGGTAGTTGGCAATTTCATACGTGGCCGCCCGGGCATCCGTCACCTGAAAGTAGACGACAGTGTCGATCGAGACGACCAGGTTGTCCTCGGTAATCACAGGCTGGGGCGGGAACGACACGACCTGCTCGCGCATGTCGATCAGCGGTCGCATCCTGTCGATGAATGGCACCAGGATGTTGAGGCCCGGCTGCAGGGTCTTGTGGTAGCGACCGAGGCGCTCGACGACAGCCGCCGTGGCTTGGGGAACAATTCGGATGGCGCGGAACAGCACGACAATCACGAAAACGCCCAGCACCACCAGAAGCGCAACGACAAAGAGTTGCCCCACAAGGGCAGAAATATCAACCATGTGATTCCGTCCTTTCAACGGGGACAACCACAGCGGTCGACCCTTCTATTGCGGTAACAACAACATTCTCACCCTCGGCGACGACCATCGACACGGTGAGCGGAGAGAGACGAGCGGTCCACGTCTCACCGTTGGCAAGCCGCACCTGCCCTTTCGTCTCGTCGATCTCGACGACGACTCTGCCCTGCATGCCCATGAGCGCGGCAAGGTTGCTGGGCGTGGTGTCTTCGCCTTTGCGGAGCTTGGCTATGAGCACGGGACGGATGAGCAAGATAAGCAGAACGGCGAGCACGGCTGCCACTGCGATCTGCAGCCACCACGGCCAACCGAGCAGGTTGGCGCCGAGACCGCCGAGACCTCCAGCGGCGATCATCAAGAACGTGAACTCGAGCGTGAACAATTCAATGATCACGGCCACGAGAATAAAGACGAGCCACACGATCCAGAGGTATTGCGTGAGGTCCACTGTCACGATGTCCATCCTGGGCTCCTAGCGAGTCGGTGTCTCCAGAAGTTATCACTGACAGCATGCCGAGCGGCGGAGCGGAGTGCCTAGTTGGTAGTGTCGTCTGGCGTCGCCCAAGCGCCGTGATACCGCATTGACTTCAGGAGCATCACCGTGACCAACCCTCTCGCCCCCGGTTCCCTCAACGGCAAGCGCGCCCTCGTCACGGGGTCATCCCGAGGAATCGGGGCCGACACGGTCACAATGCTCGCCGAGGCCGGCGCCCGCGTGGTCATTAACTTCCGCAACAAAGAGAAGCGGGCGCAGCAGCTCGCCGACAAGATCGCCGCAGCCGGGGGAGAGGCCATCGTCGTTGGCGCAGACCTCACGGATGCTGATTCGGTCGCCTCCATGGTTGCCGCGATTCGCGAGGCCTACGAGGGTCTCGACATCCTCGTTATGAATGCGTCTGGCGGCATGGAATCCGGCATGGCCGAGGACTACGCCATGCAGCTCAACCGCGATGCTCAGGTAGCTCTGCTCGATGCGGTCGTTCCGATCCTCGCTCCCGGTGCTCGCGTCGTATTCGTCACGAGTCACCAGGCCCACTTCATCCACACCGTTGAGACCATGCCGGAATACGTTCCGGTCGCGCTGAGCAAGCGAGCGGGCGAGGATGCGCTTCGCGCCAAAATCCCCGAGCTCGCGGAGAAGGGCATCGAGTTCGTCGTCGTCTCCGGCGACATGATCGAGGGCACCATAACCGCCACGCTTCTCGAGCGCGCGAACCCCGGTGCCATCGGCGCCCGCAAAGAAGCGGCGGGACGCCTCTATAACGTCAACGAGTTCGCCGCAGAGGTCGCTGCTGCTGCCGTTGAGCCGGTTCCCGAGAACAACACCCGCTACGTCGGCGACGTGAGCGACTTCCTAGGTACGTCGACCCCCGAGTAACAGCGAGAGGACCTTGGGCATGAATCCTGCGGAGACTCGATCCGCCGACCTGCATGCGGCAGATCGCCACGACCTGATCCGCGTCCAAGGCGCGCGAGAGAACAACCTCAAGAACGTCACTCTCGAGATTCCCAAGCGTCGGCTAACGGTGTTCACCGGGGTCTCCGGCTCCGGCAAGAGTTCGCTCGTATTCGGCACGATCGCGGCCGAGTCCCAGCGCATGATCAACGAGACATACAGCGCCTTCGTTCAGGGGTTCATGCCCAACCTGGCTCGGCCCGACGTCGACGTTCTCGAAGGGTTGACGACGGCCATCCTCGTTGACCAAGAGCGGATGGGGGCCAACTCACGGTCGACCGTCGGCACGGCTACCGACGTCAACGCGATGTTCCGCATTGTCTTCAGCAGGCTGGGGGAGCCGCACATCGGGTCCCCCCAGGCGTTCTCGTTCAACGTGGCATCCGTGAGCGGGGCCGGAGCTGTGACTCTTGAGCGGGGCGGCCGGGAGATCAAGGAACGCCGTGAGTTCAGCGTCACGGGTGGCATGTGCCCCCGGTGCGAGGGAATGGGAACGATTAACGACATCGATCTCAGCCAGCTCTTTGACGACTCAAAATCTCTCAACGAAGGCGCCCTCACCATTCCGGGCTACACCGCCGACGGATGGGGCGTAAAGATCTTCACGGGCTCCGGGTTTCTCGACCCAGACAAGCCCATCCGCGACTACAGCAAGCGCGAACTCAACGACTTTCTCTACAAAGAGCCTGTCAAGGTCAAGGTTTCCGACATCAACATGACCTATGAGGGCCTCATCCCCAAGGTGCAGAAGTCGTTCCTTTCCAAAGACCGTGAGGCGATGCAACCGCACATCCGCGCGTTTGTCGACCGCGCCGTCACATTCACGATCTGCCCGGAATGTGGAGGAACCCGCCTCAACGAGGGCGCTCGCTCGTCGCGTATCAACGGCCTCAACATCGCCGAGGTCTGCGCGATGCAGATCAGCGACCTGGCCGAGTGGGTGCGCACCCTGCACGAGCCGTCCATGGCTCCGCTGTTGGCATCGTTGCAGCACACGCTCGACTCCTTTGTCGAGATCGGGCTGGGATATCTCTCCCTCGACAGGCCCGCTGGCACGCTGTCTGGGGGAGAGGCGCAGCGTACCAAGATGATTCGCCACCTCGGTTCCTCGCTCACCGACGTAACGTATGTCTTCGATGAGCCAACGATCGGGCTGCATCCGCATGACATCCAGCGCATGAACCGCCTGCTTCTGGAACTGCGCGATAAGGGCAACACGGTTCTCGTGGTTGAGCACAAACCAGAGATGATCGTGATCGCCGACCACGCTGTCGACCTCGGGCCCGGCGCTGGCACGGCAGGAGGAGAAATCTGCTTCGAGGGAACTGTCGAAGGCCTCCGCGCGAGCGACACCCTCACAGGGCGCCACCTCGATGACCGGGCGTCACTCAAGGATGCCGTGCGCACCCGCGCGGGAGCTCTTCAGATTCGGGGCGCGACGGCCAACAATCTTCAGAATGTGGATGTCGACATCCCGCTCGGCGTTCTGGTCGTCGTCACGGGGGTCGCCGGGTCGGGCAAGAGCTCGCTCGTGCACGGATCAATCCCTGCCAGCGACGAGGTCATTTCTATCGATCAGAGCGCCATCAAGGGCTCCCGGAGAAGCAACCCGGCCACCTACACGGGCCTTTTGGAGCCCATCCGCAAGGCATTTGCCAAGGCAAACGGCGTCAAGCCGGCGCTCTTTAGCTCGAACTCCGAGGGTGCGTGCCCGAACTGCAACGGCGCAGGAGTCATATACACCGACCTTGGCGTGATGGCCAGCGTTGCCTCGACGTGTGAGGTCTGCGAGGGCAAGCGATTCCAGGCCTCGGTGCTCGAGTACACCCTCGGCGGACGCAATATCAGCGAGGTTCTCTCGATGCCAGGCTCAGAGGCTAAGGAGTTCTTCGCCGAGGGGGAGTCTCGCATTCCGGCCGCCCACACCATCCTGGAGCGCCTCACAGACGTCGGCCTCGGCTACATCAGTCTCGGCCAGCCGCTCACGACCCTGTCGGGCGGTGAGCGTCAGCGCCTCAAACTTGCCACCCAGATGGGCGAAAAGGGGTCGGTATATGTTCTCGACGAGCCAACGACCGGGCTGCACCTTGCCGATGTTGAACAGCTCCTTGAGCTTCTCGACAAGC
>NZ_JBACFR010000050.1:0-13386 GCF_056262345.1 Homoserinimonas sp. | reverse complement strand
AGAGCCCGAGCAGGTAGGGGTCTGCGAGGGGGTTGCGGGTGACGCTCTGCATGACCGCGCCGCTGAGGGCGAGCCCGGCGCCGACCGCCGCCGCCGTGAGGATGCGCGGCATGCGGAGCTGCCAGATGATCGCCTCGGTGAGCGGCGTAGCGGTGGACTCGACGGGGAGTCCGAGCCCGAGCCCGACGCTCGAGAAGACATCGGCGAGCGAGATATCGGCTGGCCCGATCGTGACCGCAATCGCGCAGACAGCGATAAGCGCCGCGAGCGAGCCGACGATGATCGCGGCGATGCGACCCCGACCGCGACCGCGACCGGAGCGCGGTGGACGAGGGGCGGGCCGCGGAGAACCGGGCGGTCTCGTTGCCGAAGCGGTTGAGCTTGTCATGGGGTCACCATCCGAGCTCCCGCAGCTGGTCGATGATCGAGGCGACGGCATCTACATTGCGCGTTCCTGCCTCAGTCGCGGCGAACGGGACAACCACATAGCGCCTCTGCTGCACGGCATCCAGGGCGGCCGTTGCGGGGTTCTCTTCGAGCGTGGCGATCTTGGAATCGGCCGTGTTCCAGGCGGAATCGACGAGCACGATGACGTCGGGGTTGGCCGCGATCACGGCCTCCCAGCTAAGCGAGGTCCAGGTGTCACGAACATCGGCGGCCATGTTGGTGAGCCCCGCGGACTTCATGATCATGGCGGGGGCGCCAATTCCGGCGCCGACGTAGGGGGTGGCGCGGCCGCTGGAGTACCAGACCGCGGTAGGCGAGCCTTCGGCGGGCGTGAGCGACTCGAGCTGTGCGCGCTGGTCGTCGACGAGGGCGGAAGCCGCAGCATCCGCGTCAAAGATCGTGCCGATCTCGCGAATCTCATCGAAGACCGCGTCGAACGTGAGGGGGTCTGGCATGTACCCCTCGCCCTTGCAGGCCGCGGGCGACACGTAGGTGGCGATGCCGAGGTCGGTGAGGGCGGGGCGCGCGCCGACTCCCTCGGCGCTGAAGTTGGACTCCCATCCGGCATAGACCAGATCGGGTGCCAGGGCCAGCACGGCTTCGCGCCCGGGCACCTTGTCGCTGATGATGGTCGGTGCCGAATCGGCAGAATCCGGCAGAGGGCCGTCGAGGGCGGCTGTGCCGATGATGCGGTCGCCGAGCCCCAGCGCCAGCATCGTCTCGGTCGTCGATGATTTGATCGTGATGACTCGCTCGGGAGCGGCCTCGAAGGTCACGTCGGTTCCACAGTTGTCCACGGTGACCGGGTACCGCTCTGCTTCGGCGGAGGGGCTCGCGCTCGGCGCTGCAGTGCCCGTGCTGGCGGAGCATCCTGCCAGCAGCAGAACAGCGGATGCTGCTGCCGCGGCGACGCGAAAGCGGGCTGCGAATGTGAGCATGTGACCTCGATGGTGAGTCGGAGAACGGGTGGGTGCGGGCGCGGCAGACGCGACAATCCGCTGGCGGGCAATGTGCCGCCTCAACCCGCTGCCCAAATCCCGGGCAGCTCACCCGGTCACAGCCGACCGGTGGTCTGGGGCAAGACTACGCCTATCCGTGTTTCGGATGCGTGACGATGAGGCATCGCCTCGCGCGCGGTTAGGACCAGCGGGTCGCAAGCGCTCCGGTTGCGAGGCCCTGGGGTCGGGCTGCGCCTGCGAGCGCACGCGCGACACCGTCCACATCGTCGTCGAGGGCTCCGGCCGTCACGCGCACATGGGGCGTTGTGTCGCCGGACTCAACCATGAAGGGGCTGCCGGCGGCCACCCGGATGCCGTGAGCGGCCAGATGCACGATGGCGTCGCGTTCGTCGAGAACGGGCAGCCACAGGTTGATGCCGTCGGGCTGGGCGACGCTGATGCCGTGCGAGGTGAGCGCCACAACGAGGGCCGATTGGCGGCGGGCGTAGACCCGGCGCGCTTCGGCGACATCCTCAATGGATTCGGGGTTGGAGAGCAGCTCATGGAGGATCGTCTGCAGCATGCGGCTGGTCCATCCCGGCCCGAGCATCCGCCTCGCAACGATGGGGTCGAGCAGGCGGGTCGGCCCGCCGAGCGCGGCGATGCGCAGGTCTGGACCGTGCGATTTTGAGTAGCTGCGAATGTGCAGCACTCGGTCGGGTAGCCAGTGGCCGAGGCTCACGTCGGCGGCCGTGCTGATGTCGCCGGAGTGGTCGTCTTCTATGACGACGGTGTCGGCGGCACGCTTGGTGACCTCCAACAGTTGGGCAAGGTCGCGGGCGCGGTCGACCGTCATCGAGGCACCGGTGGGATTGTGGGCGCGAGGCTGCAGGATGACAGCGCTCGGGCCCCTGCGGAGCGCCGCCGCGAAGGCCTCTGGTTCGATGCCGTTCGCGTCGACGGGCACGGGGATGGGGGTGAGGCCAAGCTGGTCGAGCAGGTCGAAGAACGGCGGAAAGCCGGGGCTTTCGACCACGACGCGGTCGCCGAATCTGGTGACGGCCTCGAGGCTGCGGGAGAGGGCATCCAGGGCTCCGTCGACGACCGTGATGTCTTCGACGGGATACGGCCACGAAGTGGAAAGCAGGGCCAGGAGCTCGGGGATCACGGGCACCTCGTGGTAGCTCGCCGTGACGGCGCGCTGCGAGACGCGGCCGAGCGCCGGGCCGAGGGCGGGCAGCAGTGCGGGGTCGGGGGTTCCCTTAGAAAGGTCGATGCGGGCCGGTTGCTGCCGACCGGCCATCACCTTGCTTCGGGTCGGAAGCCAGTGCTGTGGCTGCTCAAGCACGAAGGTTCCGCTGCGCCCGCGGGAGATGATGAGACCTGCTCCGGCCACGGCCTGCCAGGCAGCACTGATGGTCGCTGGGCTCACTTCGAGCTGTGCTGCGAGGTCGCGCACGGTGGGCAGGCGGTCGCCGGGCGCGAGCCTTCCCGAGCCGATGAGGCGCCCGAGAGCGGCCGCGATGCCGGCGGGGCTGCGGTTCTCGATCTCAGCGATTAGGGGGTGCATTTGTAATTCAGCTTGCCCGATCTCTTGCCGTCGGAGGGTTTGAACGTGAGGATGATTAACGCGTGCGTCACAAAGAGAAACAGAACAGAAATGTTCGCGTCGAATAATAACAAAACCGAGACAGCGCAGTCCTGGTTTTCGACTCATCCGTTTCGGTGCCTGCGTGAAGTGAAGTGAGGCACTGAACCTTGTAGTGGAGGTTCCGATGACCGTAGTGCGTGCCGCCATCACCCAGACCACCTGGACTGGTGACAAAGAATCGATGATCCAGAAGCACGAGCAGTTCGCGCGGGATGCTGCCGCCGCTGGCGCTCAGATCATCTGCTTCCAGGAGCTTTTTTACGGACCGTACTTCGGAATCACCGAAGACAAGAAGTACTACCGCTTCGCCGAACAGGCCGATGGGCCCATCGTGCAGCGGTTCGCGGAGCTCGCGAAAGAGCTCAGCCTCGTCATGATCCTGCCGATCTATGAGGAGGACATGACGGGGGTTTACTACAACACCGCCGTCGTCGTGGACTCGGACGGCACGATTCTCGGCAAGTACCGCAAGCACCACATTCCCCACCTCGACCGGTTCTGGGAGAAGTTCTACTTTCGCCCCGGCAACATGGGTTACCCCGTGTTCGACACCGCCGTCGGCAAGGTCGGCGTCTACATCTGTTACGACCGCCACTTTCCCGAAGGATGGCGCGAACTCGGCCTGGGCGGCGCCCACATGGTCTTTAACCCGAACGCCACCAAGCCGGGCCTCTCGAACCGTCTGTGGGAGGTCGAGGGCCCGTGCGCGGCCGTTGCCAACGGCTACTTCGTGCTGCAGCCCAACCGGGTCGGTCGCGAGGACAACGAGTATGGCGAGCTGGCCGTCGACTTCTATGGCACGAGCCAGGTAATCGACCCGCGCGGCAACTTTGTCGGCGAGCGAGGCTCGGGCGAGAACGAGGAGATCATGATCCGCGACCTCGAACTCGACATGGTGCAGGAGATGCGCGACGACTGGCAGTTCTATCGTGACCGCCGCCCCGAGTCATACACGAGCATCCCCAAGCCGTAGCGACCGGCAGCCGAATAGACCGACTGCCGAAAGAGGAGACCAATGAAGACCCTCATCAAGAACGGAACCGTCGTGAATGCGACGGGCACAGCATCCGCTGATGTGCTCATCGACGGAGACACGATCGCGGCCGTGCTCGCGCCGGGTTCAACGCTGCTCGGGTTCGACATCGAGCGCAACGTCGACACCGTGATCGACGCGACGGGCAAGTATGTGATTCCCGGTGGCATCGATGCGCACACCCACATGGAGATGCCCTTTGGAGGCACGCAGGCCTCCGACACGTTCGAAACGGGAACCCGTGCCGCGGCGTGGGGCGGCACGACGAGCATCGTGGACTTCGTCGTGCAGTACCCCGAGGAGAAGGTGCTCGATCGCTACCACGCGTGGCACGAGAAGGCCGCTGGTAACTGTGCGATCGACTACGGCTTTCACCAAATTCTCTCGGATGTTCAGGATGCGTCGCTGACGGCGATGGACGAACTGATCGACGAGGGCGTCACGAGCTTCAAGCTCTTCATGGCCTACAAGGGCGTCTTTCTCTCGGACGACGGCCAGATCTTGCGGGCGTTTCAGAAGGGTGCCGAGAACGGCGCGATGATGATGATGCACGCCGAGAACGGTGCGATCATCGACGTGCTCGTGAAGCAGGCGCTCGAGGCCGGCAACACGTCGCCGTACTACCACGGGCTCACCCGCCCCTGGCAGGCGGAAGAGGAGGCAACGCACCGGGCGATCATGATCGCCGACCTCACGGGGGCGCCGCTCTATGTGGTTCACGTGTCGGCGAAGCAGGCGGTCGAGCAGATCGCCGCAGCCCGGGACCGCGGCCTCAATGTGTTCGGGGAGACCTGCCCGCAGTACCTCTACCTTTCGCTCGAAGATCAGCTCGGGGCTCCCGGCTTCGAGGGGGCGAAGTGGGTGTGTTCCACCCCGCTGCGGTCGAAGCACGAGGGTCACCAACACCACATGTGGCAGAGCCTGCGGACCAACGACATCCAGATGGTCTCCACCGACCATTGCCCCTTCTGCATGAAGGACCAAAAGGAGATGGGGGTCGGGGATTTCTCTAAGATCCCCAACGGCATCGGCTCGGTCGAGCACCGGATGGACCTCATGTACCAGGGCGTCGTGACCGGCCAGATCAGCCTGCCGCGCTGGGTCGAACTCACCTCGACGACACCCGCCCGCATGTTCGGCATGTACGGCAAGAAGGGCGTCATCCAGCCGGGGGCCGATGGCGACATTGTCGTCTACGACCCCAACGGTCACACATCTATCGGGCTCGGAACCGACCCATCAGGGGCGCCGACCGGGCGAACTCATCACATGAATATGGACTACTCCGCGTGGGAGGGCTACGAGATCGACGGTCATGTCGACACCGTTCTTTCGCGCGGCAAGGTCATCGTCGACGAGAGCGGATACATCGGCACCAAGGGTGACGGCCGGTACATCAAGCGCGGCCTGAGCCAGTACCTGATCTGAGAGGCGATCGATGGATTTTGGAGCAGTTCTGCAGACCAACCCGCCATCGGCGCGCACGGTGCAGTTGGCGAAGCTCGCCGAAGCCCACGGGTTCAGCCATGTGTGGACATTTGACTCTCACCTGCTGTGGCAGGAGCCCTATGTGATCTACAGCCGCATCCTCGCGGAGACCGACAAGGTGATCGTCGGACCGATGGTCACCAATCCGGCAACCCGCGACTGGACGGTGACGGCGTCGACCTACGCCACCCTCAACGAGATGTACGGCAACCGCACGATTTGCGGAATCGGTCGCGGCGACTCGGCCGTTCGAGTCACCAACGGCGCCCCCACCACCCTCAAAACCCTGCGGGAATCGATTCACGTTATCCGGGAGCTGGCCAACAGCAGGCCCGTCGAATACAACGGTGCGACCCTGCAGTTTCCGTGGAGCAAGGGTTCTCAGCTCGACGTCTGGGTGGCCGCCTACGGCCCCCTCGCGCTCAAGCTCACGGGGGAGGTGGGCGACGGATTCATTCTGCAGATGGCCGACCTCGATGTGGCCGAGTGGATGATCGGCGCGGTTCGCAAAGCGGCCGCGGATGCGGGACGAGACCCCATGGCGGTCAAGTTCTGCGTCGCAGCCCCCATGTACATCGGCGATGACCGGGAGCACATGCGCGATCAGTGCCGCTGGTTCGGGGGCATGGTCGGCAACCACGTCGCCGACATCGTGGCCAAGTACGGCGAGAACTCGGCCGTGCCTAAGGCGCTCACCGACTACATCAAGGGGCGCGAGGGTTACGACTACAACGAGCACGGGAGGGCGGGCAACACGCACGCCGACTTTGTGCCCGACGAGATCGTGGAGCGGTTCTGCCTGCTGGGCACGGCATCCGACCACATCGAGAAGCTCACGTCCCTCGCGGAACTTGGCGTCGACCAGTTCGCCGGTTACCTGCAGCACGACAACAAAGAAGAAACGCTGCGGGTCTATGGCGAGACCGTGATTCCGGCGATGTCTGAACACATCGTGGCCAAGGCATGAGCGCGGCCGTCGCCGACACTCCGTCGCTGCGACGGCGCCGCGGCGCGCCTCAGCGAGAACTCGCGCGCTGGGGTGCCGGTGCGCTCGGCATCGCCGTGCTCATCATCGTGTGGGAGCTCTACAAGGCGCTCGGCCCGGCTGACGGACTCGTCATCGCCGGCGTGCGGGTGCTTCCCCGCACAAGCGATCTCGCGATGCCGCACGTGTGGGACATGATCACGCGGCTGGGCGAGCCGGTCTCGCGGGCCGAGGGTGCTGAGCCGCTGTGGATTGCGGTTGCCTCCGCTGCTCTCGTCACCCTGGGCATCGCCGCTGTCGGATGGCTTGTAGGCCTCATTGTGGGCCTGGCCCTTGCGCTCATCATGCAGCGCTGGCGGCTGGCCGAATGGGGTCTGCTGCCCTGGATCATCCTGAGCCAGACCATCCCGCTCATCGCGTTCGCTCCCGTTGTTCGGAGCTGGGGCTCACGCATCGAGATCGGCGCTTTCGAGTGGCAGGACTGGATGTCGGTGGCCCTGATCGCCTCCTACCTCGCGTTCTTTCCCATCGCCGTCGGCGCCCTCAAAGGTCTTCAGGCGCCCGACACGATTCACCTCGAACTCATGCGGTCGTATGCGGTGGGCTGGTGGAAGACCCTCACCGCGCTGCGGCTTCCCGCCGCCGTGCCCTACCTGCTTCCAGCCCTTCGGCTCGCAGCGGCGAACGCCGTCATCGGAGCGATTGTGGCCGAGGTCTCGACCGGTCTTCAGGGGGGCATCGGTCGCATCCTCATCCAATACGCCGGGCAGGCCAGCGGCGACCCGGCCAAGGCGTGGGGCCCCATCTTCGGGGCCATCGTGCTGGGCCTCGCCGCCGCAGGATCAATCGCCCTGCTGGGTGCATTGCTGGGTCGATACAGAAGAGTGGAGGTCGGCGCATGACCGATGCCGTAGTCATTTCAGGGGTCGGCAAGACGTTTGAAACCAGGGGTGGTCTGGTGCACGCGCTCGAGGCGATCGATCTCACCGTGTCTGAGGGCGAGTTCGTCTCGCTCATCGGCCCGTCCGGGTGTGGCAAGTCAACTCTCATGCGTCTCATCGCCGACCTCGACCAGCCCACGACGGGCACCGTGCAGGTGTTCGGACGGTCGGCACGCGAGGCTCGCATCGCCCAGGATTATGGGATCGCGTTTCAGCAGGCGGGGCTGCTGCCCTGGCGAACGGTCGCCGAGAACATCGAACTGCCGCTATCGCTCCACGGTGTGGGCAAGGCGGCGCGCGAGGCGCGGGTGAACGAACTCGTCGGGCTCGTGGGGCTCTCTGACTTTGCCGACCGCTACCCCGACCAGCTCTCGGGCGGGATGCAGCAGAGAGTGGCGATTGCGCGCTCCCTGGCGGAGAAGCCCCGGCTGCTGCTGATGGACGAACCCTTTGGCGCCCTCGACGAAATGACCCGCGAGCACATGCAGTCAGAGCTTGGCCGCATCTGCGCCGAAACGGGGGCCGCGGTCGTGTTCGTAACCCACTCGATTCCCGAGGCCGTTTTTCTCTCTGACCGCGTCGTCGTGATGTCGCCGCGGCCGGGGCGAATCCAGCAGATCGTTCCCATGCAGCTGGCCGCAACATCCGACCGCCACGACGACATGCGTGAAGAAGCGGTCTTCTTTGAAATGATCACGGCCGTGCGTGAAGCGCTGCACCAGGGTTCGCCCTCGATGGTGCGCGGGGTGGAGAACCGCTGATGGCAACGATGGCTCAGGCAACCAGGGCGCAGTCGGCGCGGATGCAGACCACACGCGTCATCGCCCCCATTGTCGTGGGCGTTGTCGTGCTGGGGGCATGGCAGCTTGCCGTCACCTTCGGCGGCGTATCCGACTATCTACTGCCCAGCCCTGCCGCCATCCTCGGGCAGGTTGCCGAGTTCGGCGACTCGATGATCAGCGCCGGCATCATCACGGGCACCAACGCCCTCGTGGGGCTTGTTCTCGGATCGGTGTTCGGCATCCTGCTGGCCCTGTTGGCCGCGGCGACCCGCCTGATCGATCACATGGCCGCGCCCATCGTCGCGGCGCTCGCCGTGATCCCGATCGTGGCGCTCGCGCCCGTGCTCAACACGATGTTCGGCGCCGACTCGCAGGTGGGGCGCCAGATCATCGCCTCGCTCGCGGTGTTCGTGCCTGTCTTTATCAACACGCTGCGGGGGCTGCGCCAAACGCTGCCGGTGCACCGAGACCTCATGACCTCGTATGCGGCGTCGCCGCGCCAAGTCATGACCACCGTGACCCTGCCGACCGCGCTGCCGTTCGTGTTCACGGGCATTCGCATCGGATCCTCCCTCGCCGTAATCTCCGCGCTCGTCGCCGAGTACTTTGGCGGACCGCGCGGAGGTCTCGGCGGGCTCATCTCCACCTCTGCGGCGTCGAGCGCCTACCCGCGGGCGTGGGCCTACGTGCTCGTCTCCATCATCATCGGGCTCGCCTTCTATCTCGTCACTCTCGCCGCTGAGAGGGTCGCGGTTCGCCGACGACTATGACCCCAGCGTCTTCGCCTCCGCCACCCGGGCGGGCCGCGAAGGTCGAACTGCACCATCCAGATGGCAACGAGAAAGGTAACGACATGAAACACAGCACCCGCCGCGTGGCATCCATTGCCGCAACATCCCTCGCCGCAGCACTCGTGCTCTCGGCCTGTTCAGCATCCTCTGATGACGCGCCCGCCGACGACGACAGCCTCACCCCCGTCAAATTGCAGTTGCAGTGGCTACCGCAAGGGCAGTTCGCTGGCTACTTCGCGGCCCTGGATCAGGGCTATTTCGAAGAGGCAGGCCTCGATGTCGAAATTATCCCCAGCGGCGGCGACATCGTGCCTCAGGATGCCCTCGCTAACGGCGACGTTGACTACGCGATCGCGTGGGTTCCCAAGGTGCTCGGCTCGATCGAGGCCGGCGCCAACGTGACCAACATTGCCCAGATTTTCCAGCGCTCCGGCACCCTTCAGGTGGCCTGGGCCGACTCCGGAATCGAGTCGGTTGCCGACTTCGAGGGCAAGAAGATCGGGTCATGGGGCTTCGGCAACGAGTGGGAGATCTTCGCCGCAATGGCGGAAGAGGGCCTCGACTCGACCACGGTCGAGATCATCACCCAGGACTTCAACATGAACGCCTTTCTCTCGGGTGACATCGACGCTGCTCAGGCCATGACCTACAACGAGTACGCGCAGCTGCTTGAGGCGATCGACCCCGAAACGGGCGAGCAGTACACGGAGGACGACTTCACCGTCATCAGCTATGAAGACACCGTCGGGGCGATGCTCCAGGATGCGATCTGGGCCGACACCGAGCGCCTCGAGAACGACGAGGAATACCAGGAGACCACTGTCGAGTTTCTCAAGGCCGTAATCAAGGGCTGGATCTTCGCCGCCGAGAACCCGGAAGACGCCGCAGCAATCGTGGCCGACAACGGATCCGACTGGGGAGCAAGCCACGAGCTGTGGATGGTCAACGAGACCAACAAGCTCATCTGGCCGGCACCCAACGGCATCGGCTTCATCGACCAGGCCGCCTTCGACGCCACAGTAGCCGCGGCGCTCAGCGCCAAGAACGAGACGGGTGCAGCGCTCATCACCGAGGAGCCGCCGGCAACGGCGTGGACCAACGAATACATCGAGAAGGCCCTTGCCGAACTCGAAGAAGAAGGAGTCGACATCAAGGGTGAAGGCTTCACCCCGATCGACGTAGAACTGCTCGAAGGCGGGGCATAGCCACGCACATAACCACGGGCCGGGCGGCACCCACTGTGCCGCCCGGCCACCCACCCACTCGGCACATTCCGCCGAGTGAAAAGAAAGAAGCGCAGACACCGTGAAGAACCGAACCGCAACGTCGAACGAGAGCATTGTCGCCCTCGATCGCGCCCACGTGTTCCACTCCTGGTCTGCCCAGGGCAGCCTCAAGCCCCTCGTGATTACGGGGGGCTCCGGCAGTCGGGCCTGGGACGACGAGGGTCGCACCTATCTGGACTTCTCCAGTCAGCTCATCAATCTCAACATCGGCCATCAGCATCCGGCCGTCATCGCCGCCATCGCAGAGCAGGCGGCGACCCTCGCCACTGTCGCCCCGTCGACGGCGAACCTCGCCAGAGGCCAGGCGGCCGAGCGCATCGTCGCGCGCGCGCCGGAGGGCTTCAACCGCATCTTCTTCACCAACGGCGGTGCGGATGCCAACGAGAACGCCATCCGCATGGCCCGCCTCCACACGGGGCGAGACACCGTGCTCTCCACCTACCGCAGCTATCACGGCAACACGGGGGCGGCCATCGTGGCCACGGGCGATTGGCGGCGGATGCCCAATCAATACGCCAGAGGTCACGTGCATTTCTGGGGCCCATACCTCTATCGCTCCGAGTTCTGGGCGACAAGCCCCGAGCAGGAGAGCGAGCGGGCGCTTCGCCACCTGGAGCGCACGATTCAGGGCGAAGGCCCCCAAACGATCGCCGCAATTCTGCTCGAAACGGTGCCGGGCACGGCGGGCATCCTGCCGCCTCCGCCCGGATACCTGGCCGGGGTTCGCGAGCTGTGCGACCGCTACGGCATCGTGCTCATCCTCGACGAGGTCATGGCCGGATTCGGGCGCACGGGCCGGTGGCTCGCGCTCGACGGCTACGACGTCGTGCCCGACCTCATCACCTTCGCCAAGGGCGTCAACTCGGGCTATGTGCCCGTCGGTGGCGTGATCATTTCTGACCCCATCGCCGCAGACTTCGACGAGCAAGTGTTTCCCGGCGGGCTCACCTACAGCGGGCATCCGCTGGCGATGGGGTCAATCATCGGAGCGCTCGACGCGATGGAGCGCGAGGGCATCGTCGACAACGCTGCCCGCATCGGAGCGGATGTGCTGGGGCCGGGGCTGCGCGCGCTCGCCGACAAGCATCCGATCATTGGGGAGGTCCGCGGAGAGGGCGTCTTCTGGGCGCTCGAGCTGGTCTCTGACCGTGAGACCCGCGAGCCCGTTTCTGCCGCCGTGATGGGGCAGGTCAAATCGGAGCTCGTGTCGAGAAACCTGCTCACCATCACCCAAGACAACCGCATCCATGTGGTGCCGCCGTGTGTTGTCACTGACTCGGAGGTGGCAGAGGCGCTCGCCATCTACGACGAAGTTCTCGAGCTGTTGTGATGCAAACAAAGGACCCACTCATGACCGACATTCCCACCCTCAGCCACTGGATCGACGGCAGGGCCTACGACGGAGAATCCCGCCGCACCTCCCCCGTCTATAACCCCGCCCGCGGCACGGTATCGACGAACGTTCGCCTTGCGAGCACGGGCGACGTCGACACTGCCGTCGCCGTCGCTACTGCCGCCTTTAGCGCGTGGCGAGACACCTCTCTTGCTAAGCGGCAGAGCATCCTGTTCACCTTCAGGGAACTGCTCAACGCGCGCAAATCGGAGCTCGCCGCCATCCTCACCTCTGAGCACGGCAAGGTGACCTCGGATGCGCTGGGCGAGATCGCGCGCGGCCTCGAGGTTGTGGAGTTCGCGCTCGGCATGCCGCACCTGATGAAGGGCGACTACTCCGAGAACGTGTCCACGGGTGTCGACGTTTATACGCTGCGCCAGCCCATCGGGGTCGTGGGCATCATCAGCCCGTTCAACTTTCCCGCGATGGTGCCGCTGTGGTTCTTTCCCATTGCCATCGCCGCCGGCAATACCGTCGTGCTCAAGCCGAGCGAGAAAGACCCTTCTGCGGCGAACTGGATGGCGCAGCTGCTGGCAGAAGCAGGCCTGCCCGCGGGAGTCTTCAACGTCGTGCACGGCGATAAGGAGGCCGTGGATGCTCTGCTTGAGCACCCCGACGTCGCCTCCATTTCGTTCGTGGGGTCGACCCCCATCGCCCGCTACATCTACGAGACAGCGGCCAAGAACGGCAAGCGCGTCCAGGCGCTCGGCGGGGCCAAGAACCACATGCTCGTGCTGCCGGATGCTGACCTCGACCTGGCCGCCGACGCCGCCGTCAACGCGGGCTTCGGCTCAGCGGGCGAGCGGTGCATGGCCATCAGCGTCGTGGTTGCGGTCGAGCCCGTTGCCGACGAGTTGATCGAAAAGATCACCGGTCGCATGGCGGGGCTAACCGTCGGCGACGGAACCAGAAACTGCGACATGGGGCCGCTCATCACCGAGGTGCACCGCGACAAGGTTGCCTCGTACATTGAGGTCGCCGAGGCCGACGGAGCCCTTGTCGTCGTGGACGGACGCGGCATCGAGGTCGACGGCGAAGCATCCGGATTCTGGCTCGGCCCGACCCTGTTCGACAAGGTCTCGCCGACCTCCGCCGTCTACAAAGACGAGATCTTTGGACCCGTGCTGTCGATTGTGCGGGTGGGGTCATATGAGGAGGGGCTCGACCTGATCAACGAGTCGCCGTACGGCAACGGCACCGCGATCTTCACCAACGACGGAGGGGCAGCCCGACGCTTTCAGTACGAGGTGCAGGTGGGCATGGTGGGCATCAATGTGCCGATCCCGGTGCCCGTTGGGTACCACTCGTTCGGTGGCTGGAAGCAGTCGCTGTTTGGTGACGCCAAGGCGTATGGTCCGGCCGGAGTCGCATTCTTCACGCGGGAGAAGGCGGTCACCTCTCGGTGGCTTGACCCCTCGCACGGCGGCATCAACCTGGGGTTCCCGCAGCACGACTAGCGCCAGGCTTGGCCCCCAAACGGGGTTGATTAAGCCTCGACTTGGACGTACCGTGGCTAAACCGGTTTAGGCCAGAGGCGGTGGCGCAGCGTCGCCTCGCGGACGATTCCGGATGATGCCGGGCGCTCGACGAGGAGGCCGCGATGGTTAAGCAACGCGCCACGATCGATGACGTTGCTCGTGCCGCCGGGGTG